>DRQL01000259.1 GCA_011371465.1 Gammaproteobacteria bacterium
ACCAGGAAGTCCATTTCCGTGCGCATAAAGCACCGGTAGGCATCCTCGGCGGTACAGACGATGGGCTCACCGCGCACATTGAACGAGGTATTGACCAGCACCGGGCAACCGGTGCGCGCCTCGAAGGCCTCCAGCAGCCGGTGGAAGCGCGGGTTGGTGTCCGCGTGCACGGTCTGGATGCGTGCCGAATAATCGACGTGGGTGATGGCCGGGATCTGCGAACGCGGGACATTCAGTTTTTCGATACCGAACAGCTGTTGCTGTTCTTTCGTCATGGCGAGACGTTTGTCTTCCTTCACCGGGGCGACCAGCAGCATGTACGGGCTGCGCCGGTCGATCTCGAACCAGTCGGAGACCCGGTCAGCCTTGACGGCAGGCGCAAACGGCCGGAATGATTCCCGGTACTTGATCTTCAGGTTCATGACGCTCTGCATCTTCTGGCTCCGGGGGTCGCCGATGATGCTGCGCCCTCCCAGCGAGCGGGGGCCGAATTCCATGCGGCCCTGCAGCCAGCCGACGACGTTTTCACCATCCAGTATTTCAGCCAGGCGGGGCATGAGGGTGTCATCGTCAAGCGCCTCGTAACGGGCGTTGACCGAGTCCAGGTAGGCTTTGATTGTATCTTTGCCGGCCCGGGGGCCCAGGTAGGAGCCCTGCATGGAATCCTTTTCGTTTGCCTGGCGTGGGTTGCCCAGGTATTCGTGCCAGATACTGAGGGCGGCCCCCAGCGCACCACCGGCGTCGCCAGCGGCCGGCTGGATCCAGATGTCCCTGAAAGGGCCTTCGCGCAGGATACGACCGTTGGAGACACAATTCAGTGCCACGCCGCCTGCCAGGCACAGGTAGTCGACACCCAGTTCCTGCTGTACGTTGCGCGCAATTTTCAGCACGACCTCTTCAGTGACGACCTGTATGGACCGGGCGATATTCATTTCACGCTGGGTGATTTCCGACTCGGCCTGGCGTGGCGGGCCGCCGAACAGCGCGTCGAACTTGCTGTTGGTCATGGTCAGACCGGTCGCATAGTTAAAGTAGCTCATGTCCAGCCGATAGCTGCCATCTTCTTTTACGTCCAGCAGCCTGTCGAAAATAAGGTCGACGTATTCCGGTTCGCCGTAGGGAGCCAGCCCCATCAGCTTGTATTCCCCGGAATTGACCCGGAAACCGGTGTAGTAGGTGAATGCGGAATAGAGCAGCCCCAGTGAGTGCGGGAAGTCGATTTCCCACTGCGCTTCCAGCGTGTTGCCGTCACCCAGCCAGACGGAGCTGGTCGCCCATTCGCCAACACCATCCAGGCAGAGTACCGCGGCCTTTTCATACGGGCTGGGGAAGAACGCAGAGGCTGCGTGTGATTTATGGTGGGCGGAAAACAGCAGGGGCGGCAAATCGGGCTCCTTGCCCCGGTCGCCCGGGATCAGTGCCGCCAGCTCCTTTTTAAGCGTGCTTTTGAGGAACAGCTTGTCTTTCAGCCATACCGGCATGGAGGCCAGGAAGGACTGGAAACCCGATGGGGCGTAGGCGAGGTAGGTTTCCAGCAGGCGTTCAAACTTGATCAGGGGCTTGTCGTAGAAGACGATGTAGTCGAGGTCTTCCAGGCGGATTCCGCCTTCTTCAAGGCAGTAGCGCAGGGCCTGTGCGGGAAATCCCGCGTCGTGTTTTTTGCGTGAAAAGCGCTCTTCCTGCGCTGCAGCCACGATGGTCCCGTCTACCACCAGCGCGGCTGCGCTGTCGTGGTAATAGGCGGATATTCCCAGAATCGAAGTGCCCATTATTGTTATGCTGTCATCCGGTCGGAATCAGGCAACCTCTGGATATTCCGTCATTCCGGCGAGGGAACTGACCAGAGGTTCCTTCGGATAATAATGCCACTTTCCCGCAGTTTACCATACTCCTGCGGGTGGAGCGGGCATCCTGATTTTCAGCGCATTTCCGGCCGGTCAGCCGCCAGCCTACTTGCTGGCGGCGCGTTCCAGGGTTTCCTTGATCACCGCCTCGGCCACGTTCTTTGGACACGGCATGTAGTGCAGGAATTCCATTGAGAACTGACCGCGACCGGAAGTCATGGTGCGCAGGTCACCGATGTAGCCGAACATCTCGCTTAAGGGGCACTCGGCCTTGATGCGCGTACCGGTGGGGCCGGATTCCTGGGACTTGATCATGCCGCGCCGGCGGTTGATATCGCCAATGACATCGCCGACATTGTCTTCGGGGGTAAACACGTCCACCTTCATGATGGGCTCCATGAGCTGCGGGCCGGCCTTGGGCATGGTCTGGCGGTAGGCAGCCGCGGCGGCCAGCTCATAGGCTACGGCCGAAGAGTCGACCGGGTGGTAGCCGCCGTCGAGCAGGGTCACCTTGAAGTCAAGGCAGGGGTAACCGGCCAGCGGGCCGACTTCCATACTCTTTTTGAAGCCCTTTTCGACAGCCGGCCAGAACTCGCGCGGTACTGTGCCGCCGGTGACCTTGGACTCGAACACGAATCCACTGCCCGGCTCACCGGGTTCGATGGTGTAATCGATCTTGGCGAACTGGCCGGAACCACCGGTCTGTTTCTTGTGGGTGTAACTGTCTTCCACGCGCTGGGTGATGGTTTCGCGGTAGGCCACCTGTGGCTTGCCGACCGTGACTTCCACGCCGTGCGTGCGCTTGAGGATATCGACCTTGATGTCCAGGTGCAGTTCGCCCATGCCCTTGAGGATGGTTTCGCCGCTGTCTTCGTCGGTTTCGACGCGGAAAGACGGATCTTCCTGGATCATTTTGCCGATGGCGATGCCCAGTTTTTCAGACGCGCTCTTGTCGACCGGGGATACGGCAATTGAAATCACCGGGTCGGGGAACACCATCGGTTCCAGGGTGGCCGGGTTCTTTTCGTCACACAGGGTGTGACCGGTCTGTACGTTCTTCATGCCCAGCACGGCAACGATGTCACCGGCCTGCGCGCTGGTCAGTTCCTCGCGTGAGTCGGCGTGCATCTCAACGATACGCCCGATACGCTCGGTCTTGCCGGTAAAGGTGTTGAGCACGGTGGTGCCCTTGGAGATCCGGCCCGAGTAAATGCGGATAAAGGTCAGGGCGCCGAAGCGGTCGTCCATGATCTTGAACGCCAGCGCGCGCAGCGGCCGGTCGGGATCGACAATGGCGAATTCACCGGTCTCGTGGCCTTCCAGGTCCACTTCCGGCTGGGGTTTGACCTCCATCGGGTTGGGCAGGTAGTCCACGACCGCGTTCAGCACCGGCTGAATGCCCTTGTTCTTGAAGGCGGAACCGCAGTAGGTCGGGAAGAAATCCAGTGCAATGGTTCCTTTGCGGATACAGTGCTTGATCTCGTCGATGGTGGGTTCTTCGCCTTCCAGGTATTTTTCCATGACCTCATCGTCCTGCTCGACGGCGGTTTCGATGAGTTTCTCGCGCCATTCCTCGACTGCGTCCGCCATGTCGGCCGGCGGTTCCTGGATTTCATAGTTTTCCGGGTTGCCCGAGGCATCCCAGACCCAGGCCTTGCGGGTCAGCAGGTCAACGACACCGGTGAAGTCGTCTTCGATACCGATCGGCAGCGTCATGACCAGCGGGTTGGCGCCCAGCACGTCCTGGATCTGTTGCACGACACGGTAGAAATCCGCGCCCATGCGGTCCAGCTTGTTGACGAAAATGATGCGCGCTACTTCCGATTCGTTGGCGTAGCGCCAGTTGGTCTCGGACTGGGGTTCAACACCGCCCGAACCACAGAATACGCCCACACCCCCGTCCAGCACCTTCAACGAACGGTACACTTCGATGGTGAAGTCGACGTGTCCCGGCGTATCGATAATATTCAGGCGATGGCCATCCCATTCGCAGGAGGTGGCTGCGGACTGGATGGTGATGCCGCGCTCGCGCTCCTGGTCCATGAAGTCAGTGGTGGCTTCGCCTTCGTGCACCTCGCCGGTTTTGTGAATCTTCCCGGTCAGCTTCAGAATGCGTTCCGTGGTCGTAGTTTTGCCGGCATCAACGTGGGCGAAAATGCCAATATTTCGGTACTTGCTTAAGTCAGTCATGGTTCTACTCAGTGGTTAATCGGTTATCAATGCGGCGTTGTGACCACGGTCCACATCGGCGCGGCATTATATAGGAGTGGCGGGGAAAGTGTAAGAAAATCTGATCGTTCCGGACGGAAAAAGCAATTCCCGGGGAAACCGGGGCGGATCATGCGATCTGGCTTCAAAGGATCTTCAGGATTAACATAAAATCCAGCCAAATCAACATGAAACCCGTTTCATGACAGGCGTGTGGAAGGTGGGCGGAAGGTGCCGGATGCTGGCGGATTGCAGCCATCGCCGTATACTGCCCGGTTACGCAGGTGTCTGGTTCAATTCGATGCAGTTTGTATTTACCTACAGGAACACACGCATGCCGCCGGGAGTCGCCAGGTCGATCATACGGTTCCTGTGCACCGTCGTTCTGCTGTCGTTGCTTGGCGACAGGGGGTACGCGCTGGCACAGGACGGTGACACCTGGATACTGGTCGATATCGGGGAAAAGACCCTTTCGGTCATGGACGGGGACCGGGTCAAACGCAGGTTCCGGAACATATCGATCGGCCGCGGAGGCGCCACGCTGGCCAAGCGGCGTGGCGATGGCAAAACCCCGTTGGGTGAGTTTCATATCGTGCGCATGACCAGCGACACGCCATTTCACCGGTTTTTCGGCTTTGACTACCCCGACCCGGCACGTGTGGAGCGGGCGCATCGTTCCGGCGCCATCGATCCGGCCCGTTATGCCGCCATCCGGCGCGCGTTCAAAATGCACCGGGTTCCGCCACAGGAAACGGTCCTGGGGGGATACATCGGTATCCACGGGGTAGGGAAGGGCAACCCCGCCGTACACCGGGACTTCAACTGGACGAATGGCTGTATCGCGCTGACCAATGAGCAGGTCGATGAGCTCGCCGGGGAGGTGCGCATGGGTACAAAGGTTATTATTCGCCCCTGATCTGTACTAGTATACGCCCCTGGAATCTGATCGTATGTCAAACAAAACAAGGGAGAACGTTATGTCGCGTAATAAAGTCAGGATAGTGCTTATGATGTCTGTGCTGGTTGGCATGGCAGGTTGTGCCACCACCTCGGACCTGGACGCGCTGCGCGCCGATATCCAGCAGGCCAACGACACCGCCAACAGCGCGGCTGCCAGGGCCGATGCAGCCAGCAAGGAAGCCGCCGCCGCTTCGCAGACAGCGAATGAAGCCAGGGCCAGCGCGGACGAGGCCAACAGCAAGATCGACCGCATGTTCAAGAAGTCGATGTACAAGTAGTACAGCCCTGTTTGTACGGTTCCTGAACCCGGTGACCGGCGCGTACAGCGCCCGGTCACGCGGGTTCAGTTATTTCGGGCCTTTGCAATCGGTCGCGGAATACCATCTATCTTTTGCAGGGCGGCTTTCAGGGCCTGTCCGTCCAGGATAAAGCGCCGCTTTTCCCATTCCGCATTGATCAGGTCCATCGCGAATTCGAGCAATGGCGCAGAGGTTTCCCGCTCTTCCTCGAGCAAGGGGTGTATCTCGATGTACAGGGTATCGAACAGCCAGCCGATCTTGACCGGTTGATCCACGATCTGGACCGGCGTGCCGACCGGTACCTCGGGAAACAGTTCCTCGATATCTTCCGGGTACATGCGTACACAGCCGTGCGAGACCCGCATACCGACGCCGAACGGCTTGTTGGTGCTGTGGATCAGGTAGCCGGGTATGCCCAGGCGTATCGCGTAGCGACCCAGCGGGTTGTCCGGGCCGGGGGGCACATACTCGGGCAGTGGCGTTCCTTTTTCGGCGGCTTCTGCACGAATGGACGCCGGCGGTCGCCAGGCCGGGTCGCGCGTTTTCGCCACCACCTTCGTGGTGCCCAGCGGGGTGGTCCAGTTCATGCGGCCGATACTGACGGGATAGGTCTCCACACGGGCGGGTGAACCTGCTTTTGGCGGTGGATAATAGTACACGCGCATCTCCGGCACGTTGAGCACGATACCGGACCGTTTCGCTGCCGGCAGGATGTAGCGTGACGGTATCAGGACTTCGGTGCCTTCCCCGGGTAACCAGCGGTCCACTTCTGCGTTGGCCAGCACGATTTCATCCTGCCCGATATCGAAACGCCGGGCGATATCCAGCAGGGTGTCTTCATGCCTGGCAGTAACCACGCTCGTCTGGCCGACCAGGTCGACATCCAACGGTGGCAGCGGGAACGATGCACCGCATGCCTGTGCTGTCCAGAAAGCAGCAAGCAGGCCGAAAATCGGCGCAGCGGCAGCGAAGGGGCTTTCTGGTAGTGTGGGCACGAATGGTTCTGCTGTGGGTGTAAGGTCAGACCGGTGTCTACTGCGCGGCAATCCAGTCGATCTTTTGCGCAGTGCCGGTATATTTATCGCCATAGGGCTTCGCTTCAATCAGGATGTTTTTGGGGCGGAAGTCGTCCGGCAGCACAATCTCTTCGCTGACGTCCTGCTGACGGTCAAAGCCCATTTTTACCACCAGGCGCCGGTCCGGCGACAGCGTTTTAAAGGAAAGTCGCTTCGGGACGCCCCTGGAGAAACCGTTCACTGCGATCCACAAGGTGCCCGTAACCCGGTCACTGCGGTTGTCCGTGTGTCGCACCGAAAAGGCGATCCTGAATACACGGTCTGTTGCGGTCGGTTCGATGCGTACGTTTTCGAGTGTCAGTGTGTGGTCCACGATCCCCGCTGCCGGGGCGCCCGGCCGTGGAGCCTGGACCGGTGCTGGTGCCGGTGCCGGTGTCGGTGTCGGTGTCGGTGTCGGTTGCTGCGCCCTGGCCCTGGCAGACCGGATGGTCCGGTCTGCCTGTTGCACGCTCTGTTTGAGTGCTGCAACCTGTTGTTTCAGCGTGTCGCGTTCCTGCTCCAGTTCACGGATGCGTTGTTGTGATTCCGGCGACTGCGCAAGCGGGGCGCTGCCGGTCTCCGGGACTGGTGCCCGGGTTGTTCCATAGTAGTAGCTTATCCATACGGAAAAGATAAATGCGCAAGCCAGCAGCGCGTAGCGGAGCAGCTGTTGTCCGGGGTGCGCGGGTACGATGCGGGGGGTAACGGGGGGCTTGATCTTTTTGCGTGTCATCATCCCTGCACCCGGAAATGAACGAGAGTTAACGGCATCACGCGCGGAGTATAACAGCGGAAGTCATCGGTGCGAACTTTCTCTCCAGCAGGTAAACTAAACGAACAGCACGCCACGACGGATTTCCCCATGACCAGACGTACCCACCTTGCCATCCTGACATTGTTATTTCTGCTATGGCCTGTCTATGGCCTTTCGGCGGCACAAGCCCGCGTCGAGACCGCCATCCTGGCCGGCGGCTGTTTCTGGTGCCTCGAAGCGGACTACGAGAAGCTGGATGGCGTGCTGGAGGTTGTATCCGGCTACACGGGCGGGCACCTTGAGAACCCGACCTATGTACAGGTGTCCGGGGGGGACAGCGGCCATGTCGAGTCCGTCCGGGTACGTTTCGACCCTGCTGTCATCAGTTATGCGCAGATCCTGGACTTCTTCTGGCGGCACGTCGATCCGACCCGCGATGACGGCCAGTTCTGTGACCGCGGGTTGCAGTACCGCCCGGTGATCTTCTACCAGGGAAAGGTGCAGTACCGGGAGGCGCTGGCGTCCGAACGACGCGCAGCCGCGGCCAAGCCGTTCCCTGCGCCGTTGAAGGTGGAACTGACCGCCGCCACCCGTTTCTACCCGGCTGAAGAGTACCACCAGGACTATTACCGAAAGAAACCGCTGCGTTATAAATTCTACCGCTACCGGTGCGGTCGTGACGCCCGTGTGGAGGCGCTGTGGGGGGAGGCCGACTGATCGCTGCCCGGCTATCGCGCCTTGCCGCCGGTGCCGGCACGTGTGAGGTTACACTTCCAGTTCCCTGAGCGGCAAGCAGTCCGGCGACGCCGTGACCTCCGCGATCGGTCTCGGTCGCGCGATGCCATACCCCTGGGCATAGTCCACCCCTATCTGTTCCAGGTGTTGCAGGATATGCCCGTTTTCAACGAACTCGGCGATCGTTTCGATGCCCATCACACGCCCGAGCTGGTGTATGGCGCGTACCATTTCCCGGTCAACCGGGTCATCGACAATGTCGCGAACAAAACTGCCGTCAATTTTAAGGTAATCCACCGGAAGATTTTTCAGGTAGGCGAACGAGCTGAGGCCACTGCCGAAATCATCCAGCGCAAACTTCACCCCGGCTGCACGCAGCCGCTTCATGAAACGGGTGGCGGAATCGAAGTTTGAAATGGCCGCCGTTTCCGTAATCTCGAAACAGATCGTGCCGGCAATAATGTCGTATTCTTCTGCCAGCGCTACTACCTTGTCCTGGAAAGATTCACTGCCTATCGAGCTTCCGGAGAGGTTGATCGATACAAGACCCTGCAGTGCCCCGGCATGAGCTGCACATTGTTCCGACCACCAGGCAAAGGTATTGCGGATCACCCACAGGTCGATGGACTGCATCAGGTTATAACGTTCTGCCGCCGGCAGAAACAGCCCCGGTTGCACCAGTCCACCGGTTTCATCGCGCATGCGCACCAGTACTTCTCCGTGCAGCAGACGGTTCCCGCTGCCGTTGGTTGCGACGATATCCTGGAAGAAAAGCACCAGGCGGTCATCCTTGATGGCGCGCGTGATCTCGCTGACCAGTTCGATCTCGCTGTGCCGGCGCCCTGATTCGCTGTCCGCACGCTGGTAGACATGCACCTGGTCGCGTCCCAGGTCCTTGGCTGCATAACAGGCAATATCCGCGGCGCTGAGGATGCTTGCCACGCTTTCACTGCGATCGGTAATCTCGACAATACCGATACTGATACCGATCTCAAATACCCTGTCATTCCACACGAAACGATGTTCCCTTACGTACCTGCGCAGGCGTTCACAAAACTCGATGGTGTCATCGAGTGAGCAGTTCTCGAGAAGTATGCCGAACTCGTCACCTCCCAGCCGTGCAAAGACATCGTTTTCTCTCAACAGAGAGGGGAGTCCGCCCGCCAGGCGGCGAAGCAATTCGTCCCCGGCCACATGCCCGCAGGTGTCATTGACGATCTTGAACTGGTCGAGATCCGCATAGCACACGCAGTGCAAAGTGCCCGTTGTTTTTGCCGAGTACAGGGCATGCTCGACGAACCGTTCGAATTCCAGGCGGTTGATCAGGCCGGTGAGCACATCGTGGCTCGCCTGGAAGCTGAGGCGTTCAGTCATCTCCTGCTGATCGGTTACATCGTGGAACACGATGACGTGCCCAAAACCCTTGCCGTCGAGACTCCGAATCGGGGAGCGCGAAATTTTGACATAGAAGCGGTCGCCGTCGCGCCTGTGCAGCACCCGGTTACCCAGTACATCGTGCAGTTTTCCCGTAGTACGGCAACGACGTTCTTCGAGCACAGGTCCGCCGTTACTTTCCGGGTCGATCCGGAATACCTGTGCCAGCGGTTTCCCCCGTGCGTCGTCCGTTGTCCAGCCGGTAAGCTGCTCGGCAACCGCATTCATGGATAACACCTGGTCCCACTGATCCGTGGTAATCACGCCGTCGGCGATGGAATGCAGGGTTACCTGGGCACGCTCCTTCTCTTCGCCAAGTTCCTCCATGGCCTGTTGTTTCTGCCGGACCTCGGATTCCAGATTGCCATTGGCTTCGGTCAGTTGCCCGACCAGTTGCTCATTGTCCATTGCCAGTTGCAGGGAACGCTGTATGTAGTGGTAGTGCGTATGACCGATGACGATCAGTCCGGCGGTATAAATGAACAGGATTACGCCCAGCAGCTGGTATTCCGGTATGCCCTGTACCAGGAACCAGGAGACCAGCGGCAGCAGGGCGGGCAGATGGATGGCCAGAAAGGCCGGGTATACGACGGCATAGGCCGATATTGCACCGGCCGTCAGGCCGGCTACAGCAAGCACCAGCACGACCTGTTGTGGCATCGGCCAGTTAGGGTCGAACATCAGGATGCTGCTGCCCCAGATCAGGCCGCTGAACAGGTTGCCCAGGCAGATCCGCCATGCCCATCGTCTGGCCTGAGACCCGGCTTGCGGAGAACGCCAGTAGCTGACAATGACACCCATGCGCAGCAGTGTCGCCACGGCCACACTGCCTATCCACAGTAACAGCAGGCCCCGGTCTGCGACTTCCCAGAGCACCATGGTCTCGAGCAATGCGACCAGGAAAGCTGCGCCGATACCGACCGGTGAGTGGCGGATCAGCAACTGGACTTTGCCCGGCAACAGGCGCTCCGGTTCCTCTCCTGTAAGGGGGGCGGTGACATCCGCTAATAACGGGGTGGTCCTGCTGACAGAGTTCAAGATTACATCCTGTTTGTGATAAAGACATAAAAACACGGCAACAACAACAGGTTACCGAAAAGACATCATGTCTCGCAGAATCTTCACTGATTCGTGTCTTATATCGGTCGGCAGGCAGAAAAATGAATCCTGTGCGGTGAGGATCGATCAGGACCGGTGTCGCTATACTGGCGAAGCGCTGGAAACAGCCACGTGGGCTGGAAAAAAGCCTGTTCGCAGGATGCGGAACGTCTGTGCAACTATTCGTCTTTCCTGGCGGTATCCGGAGGAACCGCGCGAGTCCAGGGGAAGCAGTATGTGCGTCCCTGTAAAAACGGGGTGTTGCCGTGGCAACACCCCGCAGGAACAGCAGGTATGCTGTACATGTCGCTGTCTTTTTACTGGCCTTATTGAACTGCCGGGGTAATCGCGGTCCGGTGTGTATCAGGGATACTGGAACCAGGCTTCACGCGTTGCCGGTGAGAGACCATGACTGGCGCCGTCCGTGCAATGGGAAACCACCCTGATCAGGAAAGGCGTGTCCTGTTGTCCCGGTTCCCTGGGATCGGCAATCGCAGTGGGAACGTTGGCGTGGCCTTCGTGCCCGGGTCTCGAAGTTGCGGTCATCTGGAAAGGATATGCGCCGCGGACCACCGGGAAGTCGAGGTTGATCTCGAAATCGGCATCACCGGATGCATCGGTGGTAAAGGAGTTGGCCGAAGCGGGTGCGCCGGCAGGATCCACCCAGGGACTGATGGCATTCAGGCCATCCAGCGCTGACCCGGGTGCCAGCGGTGTTGCGCCACCACCGGTCAGCGGACTGCCGGCCGGGTTCAGGCCGTTCTTGCCCTTGATACGAACCCAGACCGTGAACAGGGTGTCGGGTGCTGCGCCTTCCACGTCGATTTCGACCTTGCTGCCGCTGCCTTTCTGTTTCACTTCCAGTGTTGCTGTGGCGCCCTGCCATGCGTTGCCACTGGGGTCAACGGGACAATTGGCCTCGATGGTATCACCGCTGCCACTGGTGGAACCGGCCGGCCGGCGGGTCATGTCGTCATCGATGGCCTTGTTTGAAGCGGCCAGTACGGCGCTGGAAGAGATCCCCATTCCCAGCAGCGCAACGGCCAGTGTGGTCATTTTCAGTCTGTTCATTTTCTGCTTCCTCACTTTGTGATTGACAATACGCTCCCTGCGGAGCCTGCCTGATCTGAAACCAGGGCAGGGTCCACCGAAAACACCTCCTTACATCGGTTCGTTACTGCATAAAAGCCGAAGCTGCGATCAACAGGGTCCTGACATCACATGCGCTCCCGGCGGGGTTTGTTAAACATGTCGTTGTCTTCATCCTGGTCAGGCTTCTCACAATCATCGGTTGGTAATGTGGAACTGCTCATGGATTCACCGGGGCAAGCGGTGCCGATGTGCTTGTCGCCCGGGTAAATCGTGTAGCAACTTCCCTGGCGGGTATGTGACTCAGCATACGTAAAAACAAATAAACCCTGTCGCGTTTATGAATGATGATTACTCACGCAGATAGTGATACCCGGGTTACAGATTTATTCGAATTAATTGAGTTTTATCGGTGTGCGGGAACGGCAGCCTGCCGGCTGGTATGACGAATTAATCAGAGGTTTTCTGGTTGACAGTCTGGTAACGCAGTTTTTCCAGTCCGTCGATGTCGTGAATTTCGATGCTGCCGCGGCTGAGCTTGATATGGCCGGAGCGTTCAAAATCCTTCAACAGGCGGCTGACCACTTCGCGCGTAGTGCCCAGTTCGTTAGCGATGGCCTGGTGTGTACAGCGAAGCTTGTCCGGCGTTGCCTGGCTGGAGAGTTTGCATATCAGGGCTGCCAGGCGTTGCTCCAGGTGATCGAAGCTGACCTGTGAGATCAGCTGGATTACGTCGCTGATACAGTGCGCCATGGAGGTCATCAGGTAACGCCTGAAGTCTTCGGATTCCGTCAACAGGCGGTTGAAATACTCAGGTGGCATGGCCAGCAGGCGTACATCCTGTTCGGCTACCGCCCGGGCGCCGCGACTGGAACGCAGCAGCAGGCGTGTCAGCGTGAGTACGCAGACCTGTCCGCCGCTGACCCGGTAGAGGCAGATTTCCCGGCCGTTTTCAGCGGTGTCGTAGACGCGGACTCTCCCCTGCAGGACGATGACGAATTTGTCGGCGGACTCACCGCACTCGATCAGCCGGGTGCCGGCCGGACAGTTGATGACCTGTGAAACCGCCAGCGCTTCACGCCAGACTTCGTCGTGGATGCCTGCCAGCTCCGGCAGCTCGCTGAAAAGTGCCACGGGTTTGCCTGTAGACGAAAATGTGCTTCCATCCTCGAGCATCGACCTTTCCTCCATCCCGTTTGTATTGTCATTATTCATTTCGGCCCAGCTACGCCCCAATACGTGATACTGGTATATCTCCCGGCATCAAAACCCGGAGCGCCTGGCAAACTAGACGCAGGTCTACCCCGGATCATTCCCTTTTTTCAGCCCCGCTGTACTGAACCGTAAAACAGCGGGAACGTCATTCAGTTCAGGAGCGACTTGCCGGCCGGCACCCGATAGCCATCCAGGGTTTACCCCGGGTTTGTGCGCATAAACTGAAATGCAGGATGCAACACCAACGTGGTTTATTCGAAAAAAGTGTAACGGTAGAAGGAAAGGTGTCTGGTCGCGTTTGAGAGGATCTCTTGTGTGCCGAAAGGCACATAAGTTGAGGTGCGGTGTGAGTGATCAGTATCGTTCTGTCGGCAGGGCAACGTTTGCGCTACGGTTTTCCATGCGGGACACCTCTCTCGATCAGGTCAATTGACGGGCAATCGGTTCAGCCAGTGAGACCTTCCGTTCTCCGGTAAGTTCAGGACAGGCACCGGGTCGTCCCGGCGAGGGTTCATGGTTTTTCCCATACCGGGAGGGAAAAGATGAACTGCGTGCCCAGCTTGATCTGGCTATGTACCTCGATATCTCCGCCGTGCAGTCTGACGATATGCCTGGCGATGGCCAGGCCCAGGCCCGCGTGGTGCGTGTCGCCCTCGCTGTTCCCGGCCCGGTAGAAGCGGTCGAATACACCGGGCAGATCCCTTGCATCGATACCTGCACCGTCGTCCTGTACCTGTACGGTAATGGCGGACCCTTCCTGTCGAAGTGACACGGTGATATGCCCCCCGGCGGGGGTATGCTGTAATGCGTTACTGATCAGGTTCTCCAGTACACGTTCGATCATGGCGATGTCTGCGTCGACAAAAGGCAGGGAATCCCCGCTTTCCATGGCAAGCGCTACGTCCTGTTCCGTTGCCGTAAGCCTGAACTTCTGGATAACATCCTGGGTCAGTTCGGCCAGCGCAAAAGGCTCGCGCTTCGGTTGTGTTTCACGGGCATCCAGTTTGGCCAGTTCGAACAGCTCGTCAACCAGCCTGGTGATACGCCTGCTGTGCTGCAGTGCGATATCCAGGTATTCGGAGCGGGTTGCCGGATCCAGGTCCTGTTCCTTTATCTTCAGGGTTTCGATATAGCCGTGCATGGCGGCCAGCGGTGTGCGCAGGTCGTGCGAAACATTCGCGATCAGCGTACGTCGCAGCACGTCCTGTTTTTTCAGGGCTTCCAGTTGCTCCTGGATGCGCTCTGCCATGTGGTTGTAGTGTTGCCCGAGCAGGTCGATTTCATCCAGGTGCCGGTGTTGTTGCTGCCAGGGCGTGTGCTGGCTGAAGTTGCTTGCCTCGAAGTCCTGCATGCGACGGGAGAGAGAGTGCAGCCGGCGGGTGAGCAGGCGAAACAGTACCAGCCCGACAATCAGGCCGATGCTGAGGCTGACCAGCAGTGCGGCGCCGGACAACTGCAGCAGGAAGTTATGCTGGTACAGTTGTTCGATCCGTTCGTATTCCTCGCCGCGCAACACGACATACAGGTAGTACACGGACTGGTCTTCGCCGGGGATACGGGTGGCGGAAAACACCTTGCGACGCTCGAAGCTGCGCGGGTCATCACCGAACAGGGGGAATTCCCTGCCGTCCAGGAATTGCCGCACGGGACCCAGGTCGACACGCTCACGCTTGACCTTGCCGGGTTCCGCCGAAAAGGAGAGTATGGTGCCGTGCTGGTCCAGCAGGTAAATCTCGATCCCCGGGTTCACCATCATGTAGTGATTGAAGGTTTCCTTCAGGGCTTTCTGGTCCAGCACCCCGCCGGTAACCAGCTTGCGTCCGGTGACCAGGTTGGCGGCCAGGTCACGGTTCAGGTTTTGCAGGAATTCCTGCTGGTAGTGCCGGGTCAGGGTGGCGCTGAGCACCGTGTAGAGCAGGCCGATGCCGAGCAGTAAAAGTGTCAGTGCGAGCGCCAGGCGGGCAAACAGGGTGCGAGCAATCACGATGTGCTCTCACA
>DRQL01000260.1 GCA_011371465.1 Gammaproteobacteria bacterium
AGGAAAACATTTTCTGTTTTACCAACAACATCCCGCAGCTGGATGGCGGTACTCACCTGGCCGGTTTTCGAGCCGCCCTGACGCGCACCCTGAACCAGTACATGGAGAAGCAGGTCACCAAGAAGAACAAGGTCAATACCACGGGTGACGATGCCAGGGAAGGATTGACCGCAGTGCTTTCCGTGAAGGTGCCCGACCCCAAGTTTTCTTCGCAGACCAAGGAAAAACTGGTGTCATCCGAGGTAAAGGGGATCGTAGAATCCACGGTCTCCGACAAGCTGGAAAGCTATCTCCTTGAAAATCCTACAGATTCTAAGGCAATCATTGCGAAAATCGTGGAAGCGGCCATGGCACGCGAGGCGGCTCGCAAGGCGCGGGAAATGACGCGTCGCAAGGGCGCGCTGGATATTGCCGGCTTGCCCGGCAAACTCGCGGACTGCCAGGAACGTGATCCGGCACAGTGCGAACTGTACCTGGTGGAGGGCGATTCCGCCGGCGGTTCGGCCAAACAGGGCAGGGACCGGCGCACGCAGGCGATCCTGCCCCTGAAAGGGAAGATCCTGAACGTCGAGAAGGCACGTTTTGACAAAATGCTTTCTTCGGTGGAGGTGGGAACGCTGATCACCGCGCTCGGCTGCGGCATTGGACGGGATGAATTCAATATCGAAAAGTTGCGCTACCACCGCATCATCATCATGACGGACGCCGATGTAGACGGTTCCCACATTCGCACCCTGCTGCTGACCTTCTTTTACCGCCAGATGCGCGAACTGATTGAACAGGGTTACGTGTATATTGCCCAGCCACCCCTGTACAAGGCTAAAAAAGGCAAGCAAGAACAATATGTTAAAGATGATGCCGCGCTGCAGGAATACCTGATGCAGGCGGCAATGGATAAAGCCAGCCTGTTTGTCAGTGAAGGGGCCCCGGCCCTGACCGGCCCCGGGCTGGAAAACCTGGCGAAACAGTACATGGCCGTCATGGCATCGATTCAGCGACTCGCGCGCCGCTACAACGCGATTGCACTGGAAAAGATCCTGTACATGCCGGCGCTGGAAGAAGTGGACCTGCACGACATGGACAAGATCCAGGCCTGGTGCGCCGAGCTGCAGGAACGCATCAACAGCGACCAGAAAGCCGGAGAGCGTTATTCGGTCACACTGGACCGGGACGAGGAACACGAAGGTTTCAAAATTCTCGTGGGCCGCATGACGCACGGCATCATTTCCAGTGCACAACAGATCCCGAGCGAGTTTTTTGCCAGCGCGGAGTACGGGCGCATGGTGGCGCTGGGTGAACAACTTGACGGACTGCTGGGGGAAGGGGCTTTTGTCCAGCGTGGAGACAAACAAAAACCGGTTGCCAGTTTCAAACAGGCGATCGTCTGGCTCATGGAAGAAGCCAAACGCGGACAGCACATTCAGCGTTACAAGGGGCTGGGTGAAATGAACCCGGAACAGTTGTGGGAGACCACCATGAATCCCGATTCGCGACGCATGCTGCAGGTGCAGATCGAAGACGCGGTGGCTGCGGATGAAATCTTCACTACCCTGATGGGTGACCAGGTTGAACCGCGACGTGACTTTATCGAAAGCAACGCGCTGTCCGTTTCCAACCTCGACGTCTGAATCACAACGTTCATATAACCCCGTAGCATCCTGTAGGCTGGATTAGCGCCAGCGTAATCCAGCAGCCTGATGTCGGGTTACGGCGCTGCGCGCCTAACCCGACCTACGTGATGGTAACCTCACCCTGGCGAGGTTCTTCATGCCGGGGAACGGTAACTTGCAGTTCAGACCGGACATAACATTCGCCGAATCCCGTAGGTCGGATTAGCGCTAGCGTAATCCGACAGCAGGGCGTCAGGTTACAGCGTTGCGCGCATAACCCGTTATACGCAATGGTAACGGGGACAGTCGGTGTTAGATGAATGCGCCAGGCGCGCGCCCGGAATCAGTAACCTGTAGGTCGGATTAGCGCCAGCGTAATCCGACAGGCAAGGTATCGGGTTACGGTGCTGCGTGTTTGTAACAGGAACAGTCGGCGGTTGGCTGGACGCGCAATGCGCGCGCTCATAGTCAGGCGCCGGTCTTTAGCGTAGTGATCCGGTCCATCTGCGATTCTATCCAGTGTTCCGCTTCGGCCAGTATTTCCTGCGCTGATTTGTTTTTTGATACAATGGGCGGACCGATACGAATCTTTATCGTGCCCGGACGTTTTATGAAACTGCGGCGTGGCCAGTATTCACCGGCATTGTGTGCGATGGGCGTTACATCCGCGCCGGTACGCTCTGCCAGTATGGCGCCGCCAATGCGATAACGCCCTTTGCTACCGGGTGCGGTCCGGGTTCCTTCGGGGAAAATAACGATCCAGTTACCCGCATCCAGACGTTCCTGCCCCTGTGTCACCAGTTGATCGATGGCCTTTCTGCCGGCGCCGCGGTCCAGTGCGATGGGGTGCATCATGTACATTCCCCAACCAAAGACAGGTACCCACAGCAGCTCGCGCTTGACGACCCAGGACTGTTTCCGGAACCAGAAATTCAGTATCAGGGTTTCCCAGGTCGACTGGTGTTTGGCAAAAATAATCCCCGCTTTGTCGGGAATGTTTTCCGTCCCCTTTACTTCGTAGTCCAGCTTGCAGCTTACCCGCAGCCACCAGATGGTTGCGGTTGACCAGCCGCGCGTGAGTGTAAAACGTTTCTCCAGCGGGAACGGAAAACTCAGCACCAGCAACAGGCCGAACACCAGAGTGAACGTTGCAAAGCCCAGCCAGAACAGAAAGGAGCGCAGGTAAAGAACCGCATCAGCGGGTTGCCGTTCCCTCATACTCAAGACCCGGGCGTGTCCTGCTTCATGCCGCGGAACTCGGATACACGGATGCGCCCGTTGACCATGCGGGATTCGCGCTGCATGAGCCGATCCATTTTTTTCCAGAAGGCATCGCGCAGGTCAAAGTCGGCGGCAATGGCTGTACCGATAATCAGGATGAACAGGTCAGCCACTTCTTCAGCGAGTTCATCGCGGTCCTTGCCCTTGGTTACGCAGGCAGAGATCTCTCCCAGCTCTTCCGCCATCAGTGCCAGGCGATAGGTCATTTCCTCACCACCGGTGTTTTTAAAATCATGCTTGTCGTGAAACGCCTGCACGGCGTCCAGCATGGCCTGGTAGGAATCCCGGTCTGTCATCAGCTCCCTCAGCTCTGTAAACGTGAAAGATCGGCAACGCGGAGAAACAGGCGCCCAAGGCGTTGTAACAGGGCAAGCCGGTTGGCACGCAGACGGTCATCTTCCACCATGACCATCACCTGGTCGAAAAAGGTATCGACGTTGGCGCGCAAGCCGGCCAGTTGTTTGAGCGCCGGTGTGTAGTCGCCCGCTTCCAGCAAGGGTGTAACACGGGCGCTGAGTTGTTCCAGCTGTTCGGCCAGCTGCTTTTCAGCCGGGTCGGCCAGCAGGTCGTTATCCACCTGCTCAGGTATGCGCTGTTCGGTCTTTTTCAGAATATTGGCGATGCGCTTGTTGGCGGCGGCCAGGCTTTCCGCCTCCGGCAACTGGCGGAATACCTGGCAGGCGCGTACGCGCCGGTCAAAGTCGAGCAGCCGTACCGGGCGGGTTGCCAGCACGGCATCGATCAGGTCGACCCGGATACCGGAGTCCTGGTAATAGGCGCGCAGGCGATCCATCACGTAACTGAATACCGCATCGGTCACCGACGCGGCATTCAGCGCCGGGTCAAAACCGGCAGCGGCCTCGTTCAGCAGGGCTTCAAGGTCAATATCCAGTTCCCGTTCGATACATAAACGGACCAGGCCGAGTGCTGCGCGACGCAGGGCAAAGGGATCCCTGACCCCGCTGGGTTGCTGTCCAATGGCAAAAATGCCGGTCAGGCTGTCGAGCCGGTCGGCGATGGCCAGCGCCTGGCCTTCCCGGCTGTCCGGCAGGGCATCGCCGGCGAAGCGTGGCCGGTAGTGTTCCTCGATGGCATTTGCCACCGCATCGGGCTCACCGTCGTGACTCGCGTAATAGCGCCCCATGATGCCCTGCAGTTCGGGAAATTCGTACACCATGCTGGTAAGCAGGTCGCATTTGCACAGGCGTGCAGCGCGTTCGGCCCAGGCCGCCTTGCCGCCGATCTGTTCAGCGATGGTAGCGGCCAGCTTCGCCACCCGTTCCTGCTTGTCGTACAGGGAACCGAGTTTCTCCTGGAAGATCATGCTGCGCAGTCCGTCAGCACGCTGCTCCAGGGTTTGTTTGCGGTCCTGGTCCCAGAAAAAGGCGGCGTCCGCCAGGCGCGGGCGTATCACGCGTTCATTGCCGGCCTGGATCTGTTGCGGATCCTTGCTGACCAGGTTGGCAACGGTAATAAAATTCGCCATCAGCTGTCCGTCCCCGTCGACCACGGGGAAATATTTCTGGTGGTCCTGCATGCTGGAAATCAGCGCCTCGGACGGGACCTGCAGAAACGCGTCATCGAAGCGACCGGAGATGGCCACCGGCCATTCCACCAGCGCAGTGACTTCATTCAGCAGCTCGTCATCGATGACCGCCCGGCCGCCCAGTTTTTCGGCCTGCTCCAGCACCTGGGCCCGGATCGCCTCGCGGCGCAGCGAATAGTCGGCCAGTACGTAGCCTTCGGATTCCAGTATGGGGAGATAGGCTTCGGGCTCCGCGAGGTAGATGGGATCCGGGTGATGGAAGCGATGGCCACGGGTATAGCGGTCTGCCTGAATCCCGAGGATTTCCGCGTCGATGACTTCATCACCAAACAGCAATACCACCCAGTGCACCGGTCGTACGAATTCTTCACTGCGGTCACCCCAGCGCATGCGCCGGGGAATCGGCAGACCGGCCAGCGCCTGGTGCACGATGCCGGGAATCAGACCGGCCGTTGCTTCACCCTTTACCGTGGCGCGGAAAGACAGCCAGCTGCCCTTCGCGGTTTCCTGCTGGTCCAGCTGTTCGACTGCCACGCCGCAGGATCTGGCAAAACCAAGGGCCGCTTGCGTGGGGCAGCCATCGTCGTCGAACGCGGCAGCCAGTGCCGGACCGCGTCGTACCGTTTCGCGGTCTGCCTGTGCGGTTGGCAATTTCCTGACCAGCAGTGCGAGCCGGCGCGGGGCTGCGTAGGCGACGATGCCCTGGGGCCCCAGCGTGGCCTCCTGTAATCCCTTTTCCACACCCTCGGCAAACGCAGTGGACAGTTTGCGCAGGGCTTTGGGTGGCAGCTCTTCGGTGCCGATCTCTATCAGCAGGTCGCGGGCTTCACTCATGCGGACCTCTCCCGGGGCAGCAGCGGGAAACCCAGTGATTCGCGACGTTCGTAGTAGGCCTTCGCGACGGCTCTCGCCAGCGCACGCACGCGCAGAATGAAACGTTGCCGTTCGGTAACGGAAATGGCGCTGCGCGCATCCAGCAGGTTAAAGGTATGCGAAGCTTTCAGCATCAGTTCGTACGCGGGCAGCGGCAGGCCGGCCTCGATCAGCGCCTGGCTGTCTGTTTCACAGCTGTCGAACCAGTGAAACAGCTCTTTGGTGTTGGCGTGTTCGAAATTGAAGGCTGACATCTCCACTTCGTTCTGGTGGAACACGTCCCCGTACAGCACACGGCCCTGCGGCCCTTCGGTCCATACCAGGTCGAACACGCTTTCCACGCCCTGCAGGTACATGGCAATGCGTTCCAGCCCGTAGGTGATTTCACCGCTCACCGGTCGGCAGTCCAGGCCACCGACCTGCTGGAAATAGGTAAACTGGGTGACTTCCATCCCGTTCAGCCAGATCTCCCAGCCCAGTCCCCAGGCGCCCAGCGTGGGGGATTCCCAGTTGTCCTCGACAAAGCGGATGTCGTGCACCAGGGGATCGATACCCAGTTCTTTCAGTGAATCCAGGTACAGTTCCTGGATGTTGTCCGGGCTGGGTTTCAGCAATACCTGGAACTGGTAGTAATGCTGCAGGCGGTTGGGGTTTTCGCCGTAGCGGCCGTCGGTGGGGCGCCGCGAAGGTTGCACATAGGCGGTACGCCAGGGCTCCGGTCCGATGGAGCGCAGGAAGGTCGCCGGGTGGAAAGTGCCGGCGCCGACTTCCATATCGTAGGGCTGCAGGATCACGCAGCCCTGGCGTGACCAGTAGGCCTGCAGTGCGAGAATCAGGCCCTGGAAGGTGGTGGCCGGAGATGTCGTCGTGGTGGTCAAGATGCGTGGTCGGTCATTTGTTTTCAGGAAAGCCGCGCAGTATAGCTTGAGCTGTGCACGGGATGTAGCGCATAGCGGATAAATTCAGCTAATTTAAGGATCTAAGGAAGCTCTGATTCATTCGTCATTGCGAGGAACGAAGTGACGCGGCAATCTCCAACGGGTTGATTCCATTGCATGAGATTGCCGCGCTACGCTCGCAATGACAGGAATTCTGAATGAATCAGAGGTTCCCCAGGCTTCAAGAAGTATAATTTATCGGCCGATAAACTTTGTGAGGGAACGTATACCGAGGTGCAGTATGAAGTCGCTGGTCTTACAACCGACTGAGGTCGCCCAATGGCACGCACTGGTCTCTGAAGCGCAGCTTGCCAGTCATCGTAATCTTGAAGAAGGGATTGAATCCTATCTGGTTTTCCTGTTGATGCGGTTTGCCGACCGGCCCGAGCTGGCGCGCAGGATCATGGCGCTGGAATTCCTGCGGGCGCAGCAGGAGCAGGGCCAGAGAACCGAACGGTTGCGCGATGTTGGCGACCAATGCCTGCTGTTTTCCGGCCTTTTCCCGCAAATCGCAGAACGCCGCCAGGTCAAGGTGAGCTATTTCGTGGCGCTGGGACGCAGCGCCTATGACCAGCTGGCAACGATCGTTGACCGGCAAAGTGACCAGCTCTATACCCGCCTGACACAGGCCTTCGTGGGTATCATGGATGTCCTGCACGCCATGCGCGGACTTTCCGGCCAGCCGGTGCTCGATCCGCTGGCGGCCGCCGAACTGTGGGCGGAGACCGGCAGTCAGAGTGCGTACCAGGCGATCTCTCCGGACAGCGGGGCGGTACCGGCCCCGCCCGGGCAGTTTTCCAGGCGCTCGCACTGAATTACCCTGTAAAGTTTCAAACAATGAGGCAGCCTGCATAGGCTACAATGCGCGTTTGCATGCAGGCGCTGTTCCGCAACGATCATGAGCGAACCACGTAAAGCCGTGGCCCTGATATCCGGTGGCCTGGATTCCCTGCTGGCCGCAAAGGTCATCCAGGAACAGGGTATCCACGTCGAGGGCATCAACTTCTATACCGGTTTCTGCGTGGAAGGCCATACCCATGCGATCCGCAAAAAGGACAGGGCCAGGCCCAAGCGCAACAATGCGTTGTGGGTGGCCGAACAGCTGGGTATCAAGCTTCATATCATCGACATCATCGAGGAATACAAGGATGTCGTCATCAACCCGAAACACGGTTATGGCGCCAACCTGAACCCCTGCCTGGACTGCAAGGTCTTCATGGTGCAGAAAGCCAGGCAATGGATCGAAGCAAAGGGTTTTGACTTCATCATTACCGGTGAAGTAATCGGTCAGCGCCCGATGTCACAGCGCAAGGACACCCTGCCGGTGATCTCCCGCGAGTCCGGTGCCGACGAACTGCTGTTGCGACCCCTGTGCGCCAAAAACCTGGAACCCACCCGACCCGAGCGGGAAGGCTGGGTCGATCGCGACCGGCTGCACGGGTTTGAAGGCCGTACCCGCAAGCCACAGATGGCGCTGGCCGCTTCCTTTGGTTTCGAGGATTATGCGCAGCCTGCCGGTGGATGCTGTTTCCTGACCGACAAACAGTATTCGCACAAACTGGCTGACCTGTGGAAGGCGCGCGGTGAACGCCGCTATGAACTGGACGACATCATGCTGCTGAAAGTTGGCCGGCATATTCGCCCGCGACCGAACTTTAAAATGATCATCGGCCGCGAAGAGGGCGAGAACCGGTTCCTGCAGGGTTATCGAAAACAGTACACACACATGCTGACCACCAGTCACCCCGGGCCGCTGGTACTGATCGATGGCGATGCCGGCCCGGACGATCTGGAACTGGCGGCGCAGATTACCGCGCGCTTCAGCCAGGGACGCGATGCCGACAGCGTCGATATCGAAGTCCATATCCCCGGTGGCGAAGTCCATTCGCTGCAGGTGCAGCCCATGCCCGGCGCAGCCATTCCCCGGGACTGGTATCTGTGAGCGGGAGCGAACTGGACGCGCGTCGCATGCTGTGTCCGATGCCGGTGATCCGTACCCAGGAGAAAGTGGAGCAGTTACAGGCTGGGGACACCCTGACTGTATTCTGCAGTGACCCTGGTGCCATTCATGATATACCGGCCTGGTGCCGGGTAAACGGGCACGAAGTGCTGGATATTCAGCAACAGGGCGAAGAAATCACTATCCGTCTGCGTGTAGGTGAAGAATAATCCGGTCATGAACAGTACTGCACGGGACGTTACGAAAAACGCACGCTACCGGGAAGTGCGCAAGGTTACCCTGATTGGTTCCGTCGTGGACCTGCTGCTGGGTGTAGCCAAGATCCTGGTGGGCTGGGCGGCCCATTCGCAGGCGCTGATCGCGGACGGGCTGCATTCGCTGTCGGACCTGGCTACCGATTTCGTGGTGCTGTACGCCGCAAAACACGCACACCGCGAAGCCGACGAGGATCATCCCTACGGTCACGGGCGCATTGAAACACTGGCGACGGTCGGACTGGGCATTACCCTGATCGGCGTTGCCTTCGGCATCGGTTACGACGCGACACAGCGTATGAATGAGCCGGACCTGTTGCTGGCGCCGGGCCTGCTGGCGCTGGTGGTTGCCTTTGTGTCTGTGCTTGCCAAGGAAATCATTTACCAGTACACGAAGAACGCCGCCCAGCGGCTGCGTTCCAATATGCTGATGGCCAATGCCTGGCACAGCCGCAGTGATGCGATTTCCTCCATCGTGGTGGTGATCGGTATTGGTGGCGCCATGATGGGTCACGCCTACCTGGATGCAGTGGCCGCGATCGCGGTTGCGGTGATGATCGCCAAGATCGGCTTTGACCTGGTGCGTGACAGTACCCGAGAACTGATCGATACCGCGCTGGAGCCCGAAGTGGTGGATGCCATCCGCCGGGAAATCGCCAGTGTGGATGGTGTGCGTGCGCTGCACATGCTGCGTACGCGGCGCAGCGGCGGGGATGCGTTGATCGACCTGCATGTACAGGTCGATCCCTGCATCAGCGTATCGGAAGGTCACCAGATCGGCGACACCGTGCGTCGCCGTCTGCTGGAACGCATCGAAGAAGTAACCGATGTGACGGTACACATCGATCCGGAGAATGACGAACGCGAATCGCTGTCGGACAAGTTACCGCTGCGCGGTGACGTGATTCGCAGGCTGGAGCAACAGTGGGCGGACATCGAGGGCCTGGACGCTGAACACATCACCCTGCACTACCTGTGCGGTAAACTCAGCATCGACCTGGAGCTGCCCCTGTCGGTGCTGGAGTCGGTTTCCGACAGCCGGGGGCTGATCGATAAAATCGAGCGTTCGGCCAAAGAGCTGCCCGAAGTGGATTCGGTCAAGGTCTGTTTTCGCGCCTAAGCGCACCAAATTCCGGCAATTTTCAGATCAGGCGCCCCATATTGGTGCGCCACCTCGCCGGGTGTGCGAAGCGGACTTCCTTAACTCGCAGACTTGCCACGGGTTTTTCCCGTGGCATAATTCGTGCTCTTTTGATGAGCACTTTTTCGTAAGTCCCGGTACTTGACCCGGTGTTCAGGTCGGAACCCGTTTTTCAGACACGTTCTATTTCGGAGGAAGCTAGATGTCCGTAGCAAAGGTAAACAAATTAATTAAGGATAACGGGGTCAAATTCGCTGACCTGCGTTTCACTGATACGCTTGGCAAGGAACAGCACGTTACGGTTCCCGTCAGTGAGATCAATGCCGGCTTTTTCAAGGACGGCAAAATGTTCGACGGTTCCAGTATCTCCGGTTGGAAAGGCATCAACGAATCCGACATGGTGCTGATGCCCGAACCCGCTACCGTGGTGTTCGACCCGTTTGCCGACGAACCGACCATGAACCTGCGTTGCGACATTCTTGAACCCGCCACCATGAAGGGTTACGAGCGTGACCCGCGCTCTCTGGCCAAGCGTGCCGAAGCCTACCTGAAGTCGACCGGTATCGCCGATACGGCCTACTTCGGTCCGGAAAACGAATTCTTCGTGCTGGATGATGTGCGCTGGGGTTCCGACATGAGCGGTGCTTTCTATAAAGTGGATTCCGAGGAAGCTTCCTGGAATGCCGAGCGCGTGTATGAAGATGGCAATATCGGTCACCGTCCGGGTATCAAGGGTGGCTACTTCCCGGTGCCGCCGGTCGATTCCCTGCACGACATGCGTTCCGCCATGTGCCTGGCCCTGGACGAGATGGGTTGCCCGACCGAGGTGCACCACCACGAGGTGGCTACTGCCGGTCAGTGTGAAATCGGCACCGTGTTCAATACCCTGGTACGCAAGTCCGATGAAGTGCAGATTCTGAAGTACGTGGTGCAGAACGTCGCACACAGCTACGGCAAGACGGCTACCTTCATGCCCAAACCGCTGGTGGGCGATAATGGCAACGGCATGCACGTGCACCAGTCGCTGGCCAAGAAAGGCAAGAACCTGTTCAGTGGCAAGAAGTACGGCGGCCTGTCCGACACCGCCCTGTACTACATCGGTGGCATCATCAAGCATGCGCAGGCACTGAATGCATTCACCAATGCATCGACCAATTCCTACAAGCGTCTGGTGCCGGGTTTTGAAGCACCGGTCATGCTGGCCTACTCGGCGCGCAACCGTTCCGCGTCCATTCGCATTCCCTACGTGGCCAACCCCAAGGGCCGTCGTATCGAGGTGCGTTTCCCGGATTCGACCGCCAACCCGTACCTGGCGTTTTCCGCCATGCTGATGGCCGGCCTCGATGGTATCCAGAACAAGATCCACCCGGGCGATGCCATGGACAAGGATCTGTATGATCTGCCGCCGGAAGAAGAAGCGAAAATCCCGCAGGTCTGTTTTACCTTCGATCAGGCCCTGGCCGCGCTGGACAAGGACCGCAAGTTCCTGACCGCCGGTGGCGTGTTCACCAACGACATGATCGATGGCTTTATCGAACTCAAGATGGACGAAGTCACCCGCTTGCGCATGAGTACGCATCCGGTTGAATTCGATATGTATTACAGCCTCTGATAAAGCCGACGAACGGTAGGAAAAACGCCCCCTTACGGGGGCGTTTTCTGTTGCGTTGCGTATCCTCTGACAGTAAGGTGACTGAAAGCGGTCCACCAGGAGATAGCCCATGAACAAGGTTGCATTCACCCTGCTCGCTGCATCGTTGCTGAGCGGGATAAACAGTGTGCAGGCAGCGGTGTACAAGTCGGTCGATGCCCAGGGCAACGTGGTGTACACCGATGAACCCACCGGTAATGGCAAGCCGGTTGACCTGCCACCACTGTCGACGATTCCGCCACCGAAATACTCGCCCGCCAGTCCGCCGGAAAAATCCGCTACGCCGGCAACGGCCGGGTATACGGAGTTGCGAATCGCTTCCCCGGAGCCGGATGCGACCTTGCGTGACAACACGGGAGATGTGCCGGTCAGTGCGGCGATTGAACCTGCGCTCAATGTTGCCGCAGGTCACCGATTCCAGTATTACCTGGATGGCCAGACCCAGGGCGAGTCGACCACGTCGGCGCGTATCGTGATCACCAATGTGGATCGTGGCACCCATAATGTGTCGGTTGCCGTGGTTGATGGCGAGGGCAAGGAGGTGATGCGCAGCGCAGCGGTGCCCTTCCACCTGCACCGGCAGTCCATCAACTTCCCGCGCGGCCCCGGTGCTCCCACGCCGGCCCCGGCACCACGCGCAAGGTAGGCCGCTTACCTGAGGAGCAGGCACCTCCTCGACCGCTACGCGGTCTCACCGTGTCCCGGTACGTTCGACTGATTTGTGTCCCCATGGGGAAATTCGCTGCCGGTCCTGGCGGGCAGCGTTTCGCCTTTTCCCATCGCACGCACTATAATAGTGCGTGCGATGCGTTGAAGGGCACAGAATACCCCGATCGTGTGCTCTCCCGCGTGGCCGCGGACGGGGCCTGCTAATTCGGTCATAACCTATCTTGTTGATAATCCGGTTTTTTACTCGCCCTTTACCGGGTATTCAGTGATTCAGGTGCGGTTACGCGGCCTGGTTTGATTTTTGCACACAGGGGTACATGTCATTGTCCGACAGGTTAAAACCGGTTTCCGCCGAAACATTGCTGGAGACGTTGACCACCGCCGTACTGGTGCTGGATCGCCGGCTGCATATCGATTACCTGAACCCGGCCGCCGAGAACCTGTTTGAAATCAGCAAACGCCAGGTCGGTGGCCAGTACTGGCCGGAGCTGGTCGGCGCCGGTGAAGCGCTGGTCAACCGGCTGAATGCGACCACGGGAACCCGGCACCCGTTTACCGAGCGTGAACTGGCCCTGCGCAGCGCAAACGGTCATCGCATGACGGTCGACTGTGTCGTGACACCGTCAGGCAAAGAGGAGCTGTTGCTGGAGATCATGCAAATCGACCGGCACCTGCGGATCGCCCACGAAGAACACCTGCTGGTGCAGCAGCAGGCTGCCCGTGAACTGCTGCGTGGTATGGCGCATGAAATCAAGAATCCGCTGGGCGGCCTGCGTGGTGCAGCGCAGTTGCTGGAAAGTGAACTGGAAAAAGATGACCTGAAGGAATATACGCAGGTCATTATCGGCGAAGCGGATCGCCTCTCCAACCTGGTCGACCGTATGCTGGGACCGAACAACGTCATCGAGAACCGGGTCATCAATATTCACCAGGTGCTCGAACACGTGCGCAGTCTGGTGGATGCCGAGGGTTACCCGGGCCTGGAGCTGGTACGGGAATATGACCCGAGCATCCCGGAATTTCCGGCGGATTCCGAACTGCTGATCCAGGCGATACTCAACCTGGTACGGAATGCGGCACAGGCAGGTGCGCGGAAAATCACCCTGGTCAGCCGCACGCGTCGCCAGTTCACCATCGGGCATACCCGCCACAAACTGGTGATACGGATTGATATTGTCGATGACGGACCGGGCATTCCGGCTGACATGCAGGAAAAAATATTCTATCCGATGGTGTCCGGTCGGGCGGACGGAACTGGACTCGGCCTGTCCATCGCCCAGTCCATGATCAACCAGCACCACGGCATAGTAGAGTTTACCAGTGAACCCGGGCGGACCGTGTTCACCGTTTATTTACCACTGGGGGTTGAGGATGCGTGAGAAGGAAAGTGTATGGGTGATCGATGACGATCAGTCCATTCGCTGGGTGCTGGAGAAAGCACTGGAAAAAGCGGGCATGGAGGTAAAGAGTTTTTCTTCGGCCAGCGGTATCCTGGAAACCCTGGTACACGGGCAACCCGATGCATTGATTACCGATGTGCGCATGCCCGGCATGGACGGTTTTGACCTGCTCACCAGGATTCAGGAACGTTACCCGGAGTTACCCGTCATCATCATCACCGCGCATTCCGACCTGGGCAGTGCGGTGACCGCTTACGAGGGCGGTGCCTTCGAGTACCTGCCCAAGCCGTTCGATATTGAAGAGGCCGTGGAGCTTACGCGTCGCGCAGTCGAACACGGGCGCAGCGTCAGCAGCAACGCGGCCCCGGCCGCCGGCGGCGAGGTGCCGGAGATCATTGGCGAGGCGCCCGCCATGCAGGAGGTGTTCAGGGCCATCGGGCGGCTGTCACGCTCCAATATCACGGTGTTGATCAACGGTGAATCCGGAACCGGCAAGGAGCTGGTGGCGCGCGCATTGCACCGGCACAGTCCGCGCGCGGACAAGCCTTTTGTGGCGCTGAACATGGCCGCGATCCCGCGCGATCTGCTGGAGTCGGAATTGTTTGGCCACGAACGTGGTGCCTTCACCGGCGCCCAGACCCAGCGTGTCGGTCGCTTTGAACAATCCGACGGCGGCACCCTGTTCCTGGATGAGATCGGCGACATGCCGGCGGAAATGCAGACCCGCCTGTTGCGGGTACTGTCGGACGGTGAGTTTTACCGCGTCGGTGGTCGTGTTCCGGTCAAGGTGGACGTGCGCATCATAGCGGCAACCCACCAGGACCTGGAACAACGTGTAAAGGAAGGCAGTTTTCGCGAAGACCTGTTCCATCGTCTCAATGTGATCCGCATTCACCTGCCATCGTTGCGCGAACGGCGCGAGGATATCGAGCTGTTGATGCAGCATTTCCTGCAGCAGGCTGCCCGGGAGCTGGATGTGGACAGCAAACACCTGCTGCCCGAAACCGCCGCCTACCTGAAACTCCGTGAATGGCCGGGTAATGTCCGGCAGCTGGAAAACCTGTGTCGCTGGCTGACCGTCATGGCGTCCGGGCAGGATATCCGCATCGAAGACCTGCCCGCCGAATTGCGGCAGTCCCGGGGCAGCAGCCCCGCTGCGGAGGATTGGGAAGAGGCCCTCAGGAGCTGGGTCGAGCAGAAACTTGCGGACGGTGAAGAAGGTTTGTTGCAGGAGGCCCTGCCCGCGTTTGAACGCATCATGATCGAAGCGGCACTGGCCAGAACCGCGGGTCGCCGCCAGGATGCGGCGCGCCTGCTGGGCTGGGGGCGCAATACCCTGACGAGAAAAATCAAGGACCTGGGAATACAGAAATAGCAGGGCTGCACGCCCTGCCCCGGACTGTCTTTCTACAGCTGTGCCGGTTCGCTGCGCAGTGCGGTACCGATCGCCAGCAGGCAATGCGCAAAGGTTTCGCCATCGACGGAATCCGTTAGCTCGGCGATGTCATCTGCCTGGAGTTTGTGTACGGGGACTCCCACCTGTTGCTCAAGCTGTTCGGCAAAGGGACCCGTGTTGCCAGGCAGCGGGCACAGGGTGATGGATGCGATGGGGGCCTGCTGGAAGTGGCGGTCGTAGTAATCC
>DRQL01000261.1 GCA_011371465.1 Gammaproteobacteria bacterium
GCGCACCCCGAATTTTTCCGACCAGACCCTGCGGGTGTCCTCGTGCAGTTTCTCTGCGCCGGCGAATACGTAACGGACGCTGTAGAAGTCATAGGGGTGGGCGAATCGCGCGTAGCCGGCCAGGAAAGTATTGGTGCCGAACATGATGGTCGCGTTGATGTCGTAGGCGATCTCCGGCACGATGCGGTAGTGCAGCGGCGACGGGTAGAAGAACACCTTCATGCCGGACAGCAGTGGTAGCAGGGTGCTGGAGGTCAGGCCGAAGGAATGAAACAGGGGCAGCGCATTGAGAATGATATCCCGGGAACTGAAGTCCACGCACACGGATAACTGTGTACGGTTGGCCATCAGGTTGCTGTGTGACAGCACGACGCCCTTGGGCGCACCTTCCGAACCGGAAGTGAACAGCACGACCGCCGGGTCGTCGGGGCTGTCCTGCGGGCAGTGGCGCCGGTACGAGGAAGCGGCGAACAGGCCGCTGACCGCGCCGGCCAGCTTGTCAAAAGCGGTGATCTGTTTGCCGATGTCTTCCAGGTAGATCAGTTCGACCTGCTTTGACAGTTCTTCGGCAATTTCACCGAGCCGGGCCAGTTCGATAAAACGCCTGGAGGTGATCACGCGGCGCAGCTGCGCGGTCCGGCAGGCGGATATCAGGCCGCGGGCGCCGACCGTGTAATTGAGCATGGCCGGTACCCGCCCGCGGCTGTGCAGCCCCATAAAGGTGAGCATGGTGGTGCAGATGCTCGGCAGCAACAGCCCCACGTACTCCCCGGACTGTGTCAGGTGAGCCAGTTTCTTGCCAAGCACAAAGCTGGCCATGATCAGTTTGTTGTAGTTGAACGGCCGGCGTTCGATGTCCTCCATGACGATATGGTTGCCACCGTGGACGCGTCGCGCATCGATCAGTGCGTCGAACAGCGTGCTGTGGTAGTGCGAGGTGGCGAACATCATGTCGGTCATGATGTGCGACAGTTGCTGGCCTGCCTGCTGGCGTCGCGCGCGCCCGCGCACGTCGGCCGGCGGGTGCACCTTTTGCGGCGGCAGCAGGGTCAGCCGGATTTTCGGAAACCAGCGCAGGCGCACCCGGCCACGCATGTGCGAAAAGGGCGTGTATTGCGCACCGTCGATACGGACCGGCAACACCATGGCGTCGGACTTGTCCGCAATCATTCCCGTGCCGTCGTAGATTTTCATCAGTGTCCCGGTCACGGTGATACGGCCTTCCGGAAAGATCACCGCCCGGTGGTCTTCCTGCATGTAGCGTATGAGGGATTTGGCCGACAGCGGGTTGGTCGGGTCCATGGGAAATATTTTCACCAGTTTCAGCGCCGGGCGCAGCCAGCGGCTTTCGGCGATCTGGGTGTTGATGGCAAAGGTCAGCGAGCCGGGCAGGAATACCGCCAGCAACGGCCCGTCCAGAAAGGAGGTGTGGTTGGCCACGATCAGGACGCGGTCGCCGGCCCGTTCCAGGTTTTCCAGTCCGTTGATCTCGACCTTGTACAGGCGCTTCAGAATCCAGCGGAGGAAGGTTTTGATCAGGTCCATGGGTTTCCCGGCGAGGCGGTTTGTTAGTGTTTGCCTAACCTTACAGGTTTTGAGAATTCCTGAACAGGTCTGCTGAAACGAATTGGGACAGGACCGTGACACGAACGGGTCAGCTCTGCTATAAACGGTGCAGTCGTAAACCGGAATAAGGATTTACCATGTCCCAGGTCGAGAATGAACCGAGTTTCCATGCCAGTGTGAATCTCATGGTGGATCGCGCCATCGCGGTAATGGACCTGGAGCCCGGTGTGGCAACCGCCATAAAAACCTGCAATGCCGTTCTGCAGGTACAGTTCCCGGTAAAGATCCGCGGCAAGATCGAGGTGTTTACCGGCTGGCGTGCCGTACACAGTAATCACCGTCTCCCGGTCAAGGGGGGCATTCGTTTTGCCCCTTACGCGGACCAGGACGAAGTCGAGGCGCTGGCGTCCCTGATGACCTTCAAGTGCGCCATTGTGGATGTGCCGTTCGGCGGCTCCAAGGGCGCGCTGATGATCGACCCGGCCCGCTACGAGCGTGATGAAATGCAGCAGATTACACGGCGTTTTACGCTGGAACTGGTGCGCAAGGGCTTTCTCGGCCCTTCCACCAATGTACCGGCGCCGGACGTGGGTACGGGACCGAGGGAGATGGCCTGGATTGCCGACACCTACAAGCACCTGCACCCGGAAGATATCAATTACGTGGCCTGCGTGACCGGCAAGCCGGTCCACCACGGGGGCATCAACGGGCGTGTGGAGGCCACCGGCAGGGGAGTGCAGTACGCTATCCGCGAGTTTTTCCGCCACGCGGAGGATGTCAGCACTGCCGGCCTGACGCCGGGGCTGGAGGGTAAACGTATCATTGTCCAGGGGCTGGGCAACGTCGGCTACCACGCCGCCAAATTTCTTTCGGAAGAGGACGGTGCAAAAATCATCGCGGTCATCGAGCGCGATGGCGCGCTGCTCCAGGATGACGGGATCGACATCGAGAACCTGCGCCAGCACATGATCGAGCACCGTACAGTGAAGGATTTCCCCGGCGCGCGCTTCGTGGAAGACGGCAAGCGGGTGCTGGAAGAGGATTGCGATATCCTGGTTCCGGCTGCGCTGGAGGCCCAGGTGACCCTGGAAAACGCGCCGCGCATCCAGGCAAAACTGATCGTCGAGGCGGCCAACGGCCCGCTGACCTTTGGTGCCGACGAAATTCTCAACCGCAAGGGCACCGTTATTATTCCAGATGCCTACGCCAATGCCGGTGGTGTAACCGTTTCCTATTTCGAATGGATCCGCAATATATCCCACATCCGTTTTGGACGCATGCAGCGGCGGCACGACGAACAGCGCGGTGCAGAGCTGGCGCGGATGATCGAACAGGTCTCCTGCAACCGTGTCGGAGATGAACAGAAGGACAGCATCTCGCGCGGGGCGGACGAGCTGGACCTGGTGCGCTCCGGGCTGGACGACACCATGCGCCTTGCCTACCAGGAGATCCGGGAGACGCTGCAGGGAGACGACCGGATACGGGACCTGCGCACGGCGGCCTATGTGTCCTCCATCCGGAAAATCGCGCGCTCCTACCTGGATGTCGGGGTGTACTGACCCCGGCGCCGGGTAACAGCGGGCGAAGGCGAAACGACCGGCTGGCCGTTTCGCCTTCGCTGTTCTGCCTTCCCGCGGTTTACTTGGCGGCGTCGACCATATACTGGATGGTCGATTTCAGCTGTTCTTCGGTGCAGTCCATGCAGGTCCCCTTGGGTGGCATGGCGCCCTTGCCCTTGGTGGCCACCGCCAGCAGGGTATCCATGCCGGTGGCGATGCGGGGAGCCCAGGCTTCCTTGTCGCCGAACTTGGGTGCGCCGGCCACGCCGGTTGCATGGCAGGCGGAACACTTGCTGTCATAAATGGCCTTGTCGGCACTGGCGGTGCCGGCAACAGTCAGCAGGGCGGTAACGGTAATCAGGCTTGCAATCGTTTTCATGCGCTTTCTCCAGTCAGTTGGTTAAGGTAAAAAAACAGTTTACCCGGCCTCGTCGGCCCGGTGGATGCGGACGTCCAGCGGCTGGCTGGTATCCAGGTGTACGTCTCTTTGCGGGAAGGCAATAACAATGCCCGCCTCGTTGAATTTCCGGTTGATGGCCTCGTGCAGTCGTGTCAGGGTCGGCATGCGGGCGTCCTGGGTGCCGACAAAGCAACGTAACACCAGGTTCAGGGTATTGTCGCCGAACGCTTCGAAGACAATGGACGGTCTGGGTTCCTCGAGCACGCTGGCATCTTCCACGGCGGCTTCGTTCATGAGTTTCATGGCCAGTTCCACATCACTGCCATAGGCTACTCCAACCGGCACCTTGAGGCGAGTGGTCTGGTCCGACAGCGACCAGTTGAGCAACCGTCCGGTGATGAATTCCTTGTTGGGTACCAGCAGTTCCTGGCGGTCCCAGTTACGGATAGTGGTGGCCCGTATCTGGATGCGGGTGACGATGCCGTCGGTGTCGCCGATGGTGATGACGTCGCCGACCCGGATGGGGCGCTCAAACAGGATAATGATGCCGCTGATGAAATTGGCCACGATCTCCTGCAGGCCGAAACCGATGCCAACGGTAAGGGCTGCGGCGAGCCACTGGATCTGTGACCAGCTGGCGCCGATGGTGCTGAAGGCGAGCAGGGTGCCGATGGCCGCGATGCTGTAGCGCGACAGTGCAGTGGCCGCGTAGCGGCCGCCGGACGAGACCGAGAAGCGCTGCAGCATGATGATTTCCAGCAGGGCGGGGAAACGCCTGGATGCGACGACCGTGACGATGACGATGAGGATGGCAAGAATCAGGTCGGCCAGGGTAACCGGCACCAGCTTCTCCTCTCCGGCAACCACGTCGGTGTAGTGCCAGAGGGAAACATTGTCCAGGAAGGCGAAGGCCGGCAGTACGTCGGACCAGATGAACCACAGCCCGATCACCGACAGCAGCGGCAGTATGGTATTCAGCAGCTTGCGGCTTTCCTCGTTGAGCGCAAACAGGTCGATTTCCGGTTCCTCGTAATGGTACTGGGATTCTTCACTGTCTGTTTCCGTGGTGGCGGTGTGCTGCGCTTCCAGCGCGGCCTGGCGGCGTTCGATAGCGGCCTCGAAGGCGAGCTTGCGACGGGTCATCAACAACCAGCGCACGGCGAGCTGGTGGATGACGATGAAACCAAGCGTCAGCCACAGGGTATCGATCACGCTGCCGGTCAGGATGCCCGCGGTATACAGGTAGCCGGAGCCGGCCAGCCCGGTCAGCAGCACCGGCAGCACCATGGCCAGGGACAGCCAGAGAAACCGGGTACGGGCCAGCGTTCCCTCCGGGTGGCGCTCCAGGAAGGGACGCAGCGCTGCCTGGTTGGCGCCGAACAGGCGGTAGAAGAAGATCATGAGTGACAGCATCATCAGCGCAAATGCCAGCCGGCCCAGTCCGCCGCCGAAAGCAGCGATACTGTGGTTGATCACCAGCACTGCGACAAAGGCGGACGGCAGGAAGGTGAACATCAGCCGGCGCAATTCGTGACGCAGCGCCAGCAGGCTGTCCCTGGGCCAGCGGAAGTGTGCGTCGGCAAGGCCGCCGGGCAGGCACATGGTGCGGAAGGCGCGCAGGTAGAAAAAGGCGGGAGCCAGTAACAGGCAGCCATGCGCAAGCGCCCGGCCAAACTCGGTGGTCTCCAGCGAGTTGTGCAGTTCCCAGCCCACCGCAGCTACCAGCAGTGGCCAGGGCAGGGCCAGCAGCAGGGTCAGGGCCAGCGCCTGCAGGGTATAGCGGAAGCGGTCCGAGCGGGGTTTGATGACTTTCTTGCCTGCGTCCAGCAGCGTTTGCCGCATCCAGGGTGTCTTCCACAGCAGGATGGTGAACAGGACCAGGGCCAGCCACAGGTTCACGGAGTGCTGGAGCTGGTACAACAGGATCTCGGTGACTTCCAGCCAGTGCGAGGGTGCAATCAGTTCATAGACCTGCTTTGGAAAGCTGGCCAGCAGGGCGAGGCTGGGCGGCGGGGCGCTGCGTACCCACAGCAGGCGCTCGGCCAGGAAGTCATCATAGGCCTGGACCGTGTCCATCAGCCTGCGCTGGGCATAATTCAGCTCGCCCAGGGCTCTCAGGTAGGCGTCCGTCAGCGCAATGGCCTTGTCGAGCAGTTGCCGGCGTTTCATCGCCAGGTCAGAGAGGTCTGCGCGCACCTGTTCGCTTTCTTCCGGGGAGAGGCGGCTGACCAGTTCGTCGACATACGCATCGACATCACGCAGGCGCCGGCGTTCTTCGTTGAACTGGATTTGCAGCAAGGAAGCGTCGGCGATCATCTGCTCGTGCCGTTTCGCCTGTTTGCGGAAGCTGCGCAGGTCGGGCAGGGCGCTGCGCTGCTCCAGCAGTACCTGCCCCAGCGCCTGGCTGAGGCCGGCAATTTCGAGTTTTTGCCGGGTGTTGCGGAATTCTTCCTCGATGGCTTTCACATCGTGGTTCACCGTCTGGTCGCCGGAGGTGACTTTTTCCAGTTCGGCGGACAGTTTGGCCAGCTGATCACTCAGGTCTGCGTTACGCTGTGCCAGGGACTGCACCAGCGGGTGGGTGTCCCTGACTTCGAGTTTGCTGACATCGGCCTCGGTTTCAGCCTGCGCCTGCTCTGCTTCGGCGCGGCGCCGCTCGGTGAGTATTTCGTCCAGACGCGCCACCCGTTCACGGGTGCGCTTGTTGCTGCGCTCGGTCTGTTCGATCTGCGCCTTGAGCAGTTCGATGCGCATCGGTCTGCTGAGCAGTTCCTGGTCGAGCATTTTGATTTCGGCGCTGAGTGCCTGGCGCTGGCTGATCAGCCGCCAGCGCCGGGCTTCGACCAGCTCCGGGGCCGTGTCGTCGGGTGCCGGCTGCTCCAGTTCTGCGTTCAGTTTTTCCTGCAACTGCCGGGCTTCCGTCAGCCGCTGCCGGGCAGCGTTGGGTCGGTCCGCTTCGTCACTCAGTTGTTGTTCCAGCTCGGAAAGCTTGGCCTCGATGGCCGCCTGGTTGGCTTTTTCCTTGAGTAATTGCTGCTCGATGTCGGCCAGTGGTGTCTTCTCCGATACCGACAGGGTTACATCCGGCGAGGTCTTGCGGGCCTTTTCCAGCTTCTTGCGAATCTGTTGTGCCTGGCGGGCGGCGGATTCCCTTGCCTGGCTGAAGTGCCTGGTGGAAGCTTCGCTGGCGGCGGCCGATTCCAGGTTGCTCAGCGCTTTCCTGTACAGTTCGGTTAACGAGGTCCTGGTTTTCTCGTCCAGCGATGAGGAGGCTTCTACTTCCTTGAGGCGGGCTTCGATGATATCGGCTGTCAGTGCCGCGCCCGCACTTGCGGGGGACGCAGTGGTATCTGCCGGCTGTGCGCTGCTGAACGGGATGCACAGCAGCAGGGCCAGCCAGGTAAACCGGATCACGGCACGTGACCGGTTCACCTGGCTTGCTCTTTCCGCTTACCAGGCATAGCCGAGTTTGAGGGTGTAGGTGGTATCGACATCATCGGCATCATCCGCGGCGCCACTGTTGTATTCCACTTTCATCTCGGTACTGGCCACGATGCCCAGGATCATGGGGAAGCGCAGGCCGGTCCAGGTGTTCCACACCAGGTCGCCGGTATCTTCAAGATTCCACAGACCGGTCTGGCGGTGGTAGAACTGCATGAAATCGCCGAACACATACCGGTCGAAATTGACTGCCCAGCCCAGCGAGACGTAATCGTCATCAGAATCATTGTTGAACTGTTCGTCGACATAGATCGGGCCAACCTCTGTGCTGAGGTTCATCTCATGGCTTTCAAACCACTGGTAGCCCATCTTGGGGCCGACCGTCGTACGCAGATCGAGGTCGGCGAACTGATCGTGTTCGAAACCCAGTACCGCGCCGCCGTACCATTTCTTGCTGAAGAAGTGGTCGTAATTGTTATTGAGTTTCCACTTGTCCTTGGTTTTCTTGTTGTCGTTGCGGTCGCGTTCGAACTCACCGAACATCCGGAAACGGTCGTGCCGCAGGCGCCAGGTCAGGTCGGCATCCGCATCGAGCTCATCCTTGTCGGTGTTACCGCGCTCTTTCGACAGCGCGAAGTTGATGTGGCCGCTCAGTTTATAGCCTTCGCCGGTGCGCCAGGGTTCCGGGTTGATGTATTCCAGGTCATCCCGGGCCAGCGACTCGGTGGACTGGTCCGCCTCGATGTCGTCGTCGAGCAAAACGCCGGTTTCAGTGTTCTTTATCCGTTGCGCGGTGAGCGTGCTTTCGTCTTTCAGCATCAGCTTCATGGGTTCGTCTGCGCGCAGTTCACTGACCTCGTCCCACTTGACCTTGATGACCCCGGCGTAGGAGGTGTCGAATTCCAGCGTTCCACCCTCGCGTTTGACCACCTTGCCGAGCAGGCGGGACCCATCGTTCATCAGCAGTTCGTCGGCGAATACCTGCGTGGCGGGCAGGTACATCAGTGCAATCAGCAGGATTGCAGGAATACGAGACAGGAAGTTCATGCTTTTTTCCTTGAATCAACAGGTTGGACAGGCCGGCTCGGCGTGGACTGGGGTATTTTACGGATTTCAAACGGTACCGCAATTGACGGATGTCCAGCCGGGGGCAGTTTTCAGCGCTTCGGGCTAGCGGCTGTCGCTGTCCTGCGGGGCGTCCGCCGTGGGCACCGGGACCGGGGTGGCGAACCGGATACCCATGTTTTCCGCCAGTTTCAGGATGCCCATCAGGATCTTCTGGCGTTCGACCTGTTCTTCCTGCGTGTTGCCCACATCGAGGAAAAAATTCACCAGGATCTGCAGGCCGAATTCGCTGAAATCGTCCAGCCGGATGCGGTAGCGGTCCTTGCGCGTGTGCGGGCTGTCCAGCACCAGCTCTTCGATGGCCCGGATGAAGGCTTCGACCTGGTCTGCGGGGGTGTCGTAGCGGATGTGCAGGGTGGTGCGTACCCGCCGGTAGTGGCGCATGTGCATGTTGTCGACGGTACTGTTGACCAGCGTGTTGCTGGGGATGGATACCAGCGAGTTGTAGAAGGTGCGGATGCGCGTACTGCGGAAGCCGATGCTTTCGACGATGCCTTCCGTATCGCCCAGCTTGATCCAGTGTCCGACCCGGAAGGGTTTTTCAAACATAATGAGCAGCGAGCCGAGCAGGTTGGCGAGGCTGTCCCTGGCCGCCAGGGCAATGGCGATACCGCCGACACCCAGCCCGGCAATCACGGAGTACGCCGGTATCCCCAGATGCTGTGCACCGACGACCAGGATGGCGATGGACAGGATGGTGGCAATCAGCCGCAGTCCCAGGCGGATGAGCTGGCTGTCGATACTGCCGCTGTGAAGATCCTGCGTAGCGACGATGCTTTCGGCGACGACGTGGCCGCTCTGCCAGACCATCCACGTCAGGGCGAGCGTAAAGGCTGCCCACAGGGCGAGTGTGGCCGGTTCCTGGATAATGCCGGTGAGGCGCAGGTTCCGGGTAAACAGGTGTTCGACCACCGGGATCAGGATCAGCAGCATGAGCGGTCGGGTCAGCTGTGCCCACTGCATGCGCAGTCCCGGTGCGTTTGCCCGGGCGGCCCAGCCGGTCGCGATACGGACCACCAGCCGGTAGAGCAGTGCGGCCGCCAGCAATACGACCAGGACACCGAACCAGCGCCACAGGGGTTGATCGAGGACCAGGTGTTTCGACCAGTCGGGCAGGGCCAGCATCCAGCGGTAGGGAATCAGCTTGTACATGCCACCGCCGCCGTAGCGGTAGCGGTCGTACCAGCCCGCCGTGGCCGTGGACCGGTAGGGCAGGTCGGCCACCTTCCGGTAGAAGTCGGGAATTCGTTGCACGGTTTCCGGGGAAAACAGGTACGCGCCGGCCCGTGGACCCTGCGCAACCCGGCGGATGGTGATTTCCGTGCCCGGTATCGTCCAGCGCTTGAACTCTTCGGTTTCCATCGCTTCGGCATCGGGGATGTCCGCAAAATCCGGGAGCTCGATACGGTCCAGGATTTCCTTGAGTTGCAGAACCCGGGTGTCCGCCAGTTGATCCGCCAGTGCTGCCGGCACCTCGCTCAGGTCCAGGGTACGCCGGACCAGGTCCAGGCGCTGTTCGGCGTGCGCGATCTGCCGTGCCTCCTGATCGGATACATAGAGCCGGGACGATGAGAGGTAGGAACGGATGACCTCCTGTATTTCCGCGTGGATATCATCCAGCATCGCTATGAACCCCTGCAGGGTGGCGCGGGGGCTGCTGGTGTTGGCGGGCTGCAGGGGGTTGTCGCGGCTCCCGGCGACTGCCGGGTCCGGGCCGGACAGCAGGCCGACAGACAACAGCAGAATCAGCAGCAGGTTTTTTCCGGGGTGGAGGTATGCAGGCATATCGCCTGCCGATCATACGCGTCACAGCGACGCTGGCAACACCCTGCAGTCGATCAAAAGCGTGCTATCCTTGTGCGGATATGAACTGCGGCGCAACGGCCGTTGTCGGCGTGCGGTTTACGATTGTCAATTGAGCAAGGAGAGTAGTTATGAACCAGTCCCGGACGCTGTTCGTGCCCTTACAGGCGGCAGGCATGGTATTTCTGACCCTGGTCGCAGGCACTGCACTGGCGGAGTCGCGAGGTACCACACCCGGCTACACGGCAGATTCCGCCGGCAATATTGTAACCAGTGGCAGTGGCGACTGCGTGCACACGGGGTCCTGGTCGAAGGACGAGGCCACGGTGGTCGGTTGTGACGGCTACGTGCTGAATGCAAAGGTCAGGATCATCAAGGGTGAGGGTCTGGATGCGATCACGCTGATCACCTACCCGCAGGCCGAGCTGTTTGCTTTCGACAAGGCCGAGCTTTCCGACGCCGGCAAGGCGTACATCAGGGAACACCGCGATGAACTCGGTGGTGACCTGGCGAAAGTCTACTCGATCACGGTCATCGGCTATACCGACAGCACCGGCGATGCAAAGTACAACCTGGGCCTGTCAGAGCGACGTGCACAGGCCGTCCGTGACTACCTCGTCTCGCTCGGTGTCCCGGCAGACAAGATGCGCGTGCTGGGGCGTGGTGAAAATGACCCGATCGCACCAAACGATAGCAAGGAAGGCCGGGCCCGGAACCGGCGCGTGGAAGTCATTGTCGTAGCGCAGCCGCGCGCCCTGGACGCGATGATTTTCCCCAGCGTCGCCCTGTTTGAGCGTCGTAGTGGTGAGTTGTCGGCACAGGGCATCCAGTTGCTGGAGAAAAATATCAGTGACGCACGGGAACAGTTGAAGCGCGCAACCTACATCGAAGTCGTTGGCCATACGGATGACGTGGGCGATGACGAGTACAACCAGCAACTCTCCGAACAGCGCGCACAGGCAGTGGCCAGGTACCTGGTCAGGTCCGGCGTGGATGCCGGCAAGATCGTGGCGATGGGTGCCGGTGAAAGACTGCCGGTGGCCAGCAACGCCACGGAAGAAGGCCGTGCTGAAAACCGGCGCGTGGAAGTGCTGGTGCTGGGCCGGGCGAAGTAGTCCTGCTATCGCGGTCAGGGGACCGCTCCTGCAAGGTTGGGATTAGCTCCCGCAGGAGCGCCGTCCTCCGGCGCGAAGCCTGGGGCCTGCTTTCGCGGTAGCGGATTTCCGCGGTGTCTACCGGTCCTGGTCGGCGCTGATGTGATCGATCTGGGCTGATTCGTGACCGAGCCGGGCACGGATCTCGTCCTGTTTTCCCAGCATATCGTTTTCGACATCCTCCTCCGTCAGGGAAAGCTCTTTTTCCTGCGAATACAGGTTGGTGAAGATGATCTCCGCGGCGGCAATCAGGTTGCGCTGCAGGTCGTAGGCATACGCGCTGTCATTCATCAGGGATGTCGCCATATCGGATGTGATCCGTTGCTCGCGGATCAGCTTGTCCAGGGTGCCGTTGGCAACGATATCCTGGGTTTCCATCTCCAGCCGTATTCTTTTCAGCTGTTCGATCTTCCGCGCCGGACTCGCCTGTTCCTCCATGGTGAACAGGGTCCTCAGCAGGATGGCGATATTCAGGCGGATAGCATTGTACTCGCGGCGAATGTACTGGTTGTCCGAGCACATATAGCGGTCGATATTGGCCTGTATTTCCTTGATGTGCTTGATGGCGGTTACGATCCGCCAGTTGGCCTGCCTGAGGTGATTGAGGCGTTCCAGCTGGTCGGCATCCATGTGCGGTTCGGCCTGCGTGGAAAACTCGATAATGGCGCTGTACAGCGGTTTTACCTTGCGCTGGTAGAGGTCATCGACATCGATGGTCATGGTGTCCGTGCAACGGGCCAGCAGGGCATTGATATCGACGTTTGACGTGATATCCGCGCGGTGCAGGTTCAGGCCGTGCGCGAGGATTTCAAAGGCATTGTTTGCCAGGTGGGCGGTTTCCCTGGAGATGACTTCGAGTGCGGTATCCGGAAATTCCAGGGCCGAACGATTCAGAAACCGTACATGCGTGGTTTCCACCGGCTCGACTTTTTCGTGCAGTATGCTCTCCAGCACCACCACCAGCCTGTTGATAAAGGGCAGCATGAGTATCACGCCGGTCAGGTTGAACAGGGTGTGGAAGAGTGCGAACCGGAGGGTGTGATTATCTGCCGCCATGCCGGCCAGCCGGCCCAGCCAGTCGACCGCAAGTTCGAACTGCCGGATGAAGATGATGGCAATGATGCCGGTTACGATGTTGAAGATGAAATGGGCAATGGCCAGCCGTTTGCCGGATACACTGGCGCTGATGGCGCCGAGCATGGCAGTGACGGTGGTGCCGACGTTGGAACCGATGGCCAGTGCCAGCGCGTTTTCGTAGCTGATCTGGCCGGCGGACAGTGCCGTGATGGTCAGGATCAGCGTGGCGTGGCTGGACTGCATGACCACAGTGGCGGCAATGCCGACCAGGGTGTAGACCAGCAGTCCCCGCAGGCCGCTGATGGCATAGTGCGACAGGTCAAGGTGGCTGCCAATGGTTTCAAACCCTTCCTTCATGTAGGCGATGCCGAGGAACAGGAAACCCAGCCCGACCAGGGCCCAGCCGGCACCCTGCAGGCGTGCGCTGCCTTTCTGGAAAATCATGATCACGCCGAAGACCAGCATAGGCATGGCGTAGGCGGCGATATCGACCTTGAGTCCCAGGCCGGCTACCAGCCATGCCCCGGTAGTGGTGCCGAGGTTGGCGCCGAAGATGATGCCGATCCCCTGGGTCAGGGTAATCAGCTCCGCGCTGAGAAAGGAAATGGTGATTACCGAGACCAGCGAACTGGATTGCATCAACGTGGTGGAGACGATGCCGAACGACAGGCTCCTGGCGATTGTGCCGGTGGTCTTTTTCAGGAAATCTTCCAGGATGCCGCCGCTGAAGGCCTTGAAGCCCTGTTCCAGCGCGAACATGCCGAGCAGAAAAATGGCCACCCCGGCGGCGATGGTTTTGAAATGCGGGCTGAGCCAGAAGCCGTAAGTGAGTGCTGCAAACAGGACGGCAAGCAGGAAGTTACGGTAGGAGAACTTCACGCCTGCCCCGGGGTTTCTCCTGGGGCCGCCGGTTCCCTGCTGCCCTGGCCGGACCGGTCACCGCGCTCGCCGAAACGTTTCATCACCAGGTAGAACACCGGTGTAAAGGTCAGTGACATGACGGTTGCTGCGACCATCCCGCCGACTACGGCGGTACCAATGGCCTGTTGGCTGGCAGCGCCGGCACCGACGGCCACTACCAGCGGCATGAAGCCGGCGATGGAGGATATGGCTGTCATCAGGATAGGGCGGAAGCGCAGCTTGCATGCATCCAGGGCGGCCTCGACCAGGCTCTTGCCCTTTTCCCGTTCCTGCATGGCGAATTCGACGATCAGGATGGCATTCTTGCTGGCGAGACCGATCAGCAGCGTAATGCCGATCTGGGTATAGACGTTGTTGTCGGCACCTTTCATCATCACCGCCACCACGGTACCGAGCACGGCCAGCGGCACCACCATGATGACCGCCGCCGGGCTGGTCCAGCTTTCGTACTGGGCGGACAGCACCAGGAACACCAGCACGATGGCCAGCGCGAAAATCAGGATGGCTTCCGAGCCGACTTTCTTTTCCTGGTAGGACATGCCGGTCCATTCAAAACCCATGCTGGTCGGCAACTTCTCGCGCGCCATCTGCTCCATGAGATTGAGCGCCTGACCGGAACTGTAACCGGGGGCCGCGGAGCCGGTAATGGAGGCGGTCGGGTAAAGGTTGTAGCGCAGGATGGTCTGTGGTCCCACGGTCTGGTCTACATGGATCAGCGTCCCCAGCGGCACCATTTCGCCATCGTAGTTGCGGACTTCCAGTTTGCGGATATCTTCGGGCTCGATACGGAAGCGGTTGTCCGCCTGTACCGTAACCTGCCAGGTACGCCCGAACTTGTTGAAGTCGTTGACGTAGGCCGAACCCAGGTAGGCCTGCAATGTCCCGAATACCTGGTCCAGCGGGATACCGAGGGTTTTTGCCTTGGTGCGGTCGACCTCGGCGAACAGCTGCGGCACGCTGATACTGAAGGTGGAATTCAGGCCGGCCAGCCCGCTCTGGGCGTTACCGTCGTGGAGGATTTCCTGCAGCATGCTGTTCAGTTCCTGCAGGCCGATGCCGCCACGGTCTTCCAGCTGGAACTGGAAGCCGCC
>DRQL01000262.1 GCA_011371465.1 Gammaproteobacteria bacterium
CCGGAAAACGTCACCCTTTTCCCGGGGACAGTATACTTGAATCGCATGCCACACGACTGCTGGACCATGCCCGCCTCATCCTGGTGCCAACCGATCCGGACGGATTGAGAAGCGGGAAGATCCGGGGTTTCCGGGTCCGATTGAGGAGGTTAAGTATACTGTCCCCCGAACCCCAGGATCACGCGGATGCGTGCCCCGCCGGCGGCGCTGGCTCCGATCTCCAGGCGGCCTTCATAACCGGCGACGATATCGCGCGCCACCGCCAGTCCGATCCCGTGTCCCGGGACCTTCTCGTCGGCCCGCACACCGCGTTGCAGGATTTCCTCCTTCTGTTGCGCGTCGATCCCGCGGCCGTCATCCTCGATGCTCAGGATCAGCCTGCCATCTGTCTGGCGCGCCTCGATGACGACCTCGTGGCGGCACCACTTGAAAGCGTTGTCGAGCAGGTTGCCCAGCAGTTCCATCAGATCGCCGGGGTCGCCGCTGAAGGCCACCGCCCCGGCAAGGCGCTCGACTACCCGAACGTCCTTGTCGTGGTACACCTTGTGCAGTCCGGCGAGCAGCCGATGCAGCAGTGGCGCCAGCGCCACCGGGGCAGCCAGGGCGGGCCGGCCGGCGCGGCCGGCCCGTTGCAGCTGATACTGGACGATGTCATCCATGCGTGCGATCTGTTCGTCCAGGGTCTTCGGGTCCAGCCGCTCGCCGTGGCTGCGCAGCACCGCCAGCGGTGTATTGAGACTGTGCGCCAGGTCGGACAGGGCATTGCGGTAGCGGCTCTGCTGCTCGCGTTCGTGTTGCAGCAGGCGGTTAAGGTTGGCGGTCAGCTGATCGAGTTCGCGCGGGTAATGTCCCAGCAGGCGCGACTGCGCCCCGGACTCGATGGCCGCCACTTCCCGTGCGGCCTGGCGCAGCGGGCGCAGGCCCCAGGCCAGCAGGCTGCCGAGGACGAGCAACAGCAGTGCGGCCATGAAGCCGAGCCAGAGCCACAGGGTGCTGCGAAAGCGCCCGAGTTCCGCCAGATAGGCGCGCTGGTCCTCGGCCACCAGGAAGCGTAGCGGCAGCACCCGGTGGTCGTATTCCCATTCGACGTCCAGCGCCGATACGAAATGGAGCTCGCCATCGATGCGGGTCTGTTCCGCGACCGTGTCGGCGACGGAGGGAAAGGACTCGATCCCGAGCGCCGACGGTGAGCGCCACAATACCCGGCCGCTGGCATCCAGAATCCAGGCATAGAGCCCGGAGCCGGGGAGGTTGAGGCGCACTGTCGGCAGCCTGGCCGGCACCATCAGACGCCCCTGCGTGTCGACCTCGGTTTCGGCCATGACCAGGTAGCGTTGTGCCGCCAGACGTTCGCCCACGGCGGGCAGGAAACTGTCCCGGAAGGCCCGTTCCAGGGCCAGGCCGGTGAGGCTGATAAAGACCGCCAGCACCACCAGGGCGCTGAGCGTAACGCGGGCGGTGAGCGAACTCATGAGCTGCCAAGCGTGAAGCGGTAACCGCGACCGCGCAGGGTCTCGATAGGCTGCAGCCGCCGTCCCGGATCGAGCTTGCGCCGCAGGCGCCCGATCAGCACCTCGATGACATTGCTGTCACGGTCCTCGTCGTGAGGATAGAGCGCATCAGCAAGTTCCGTCTTCGATACCGCCTGACCGCTGCGCCGCGCGAGGTATTCCAGCAGGCGGTACTCAAAGGCCGTCAGGTCCACCGCCTGGCCGTCCATGGTCGCGGTCCCGGCCGCGGTATCCAGACTCAGCGGGCCAAAGAGAAGTTGCTCACGACCACTGCCCGCGGCACGCCGCAGCAGGGCGCGGACCCGGGCCAGCAGTTCCTCCATGTGGAAAGGCTTGACCAGGTAGTCGTCGGCGCCGGCCTCCAGTCCGGTGACCTTCTCCTCCCACTTGCCACGCGCCGTGAGGATGAGGATCGGCAGGCGGCTGCCGCTCTCGCGCAGACGCCGGATGAGCTCCAGGCCGGGCAGTCCCGGCAGCCCGAGGTCGATAATGGCCAGGTCGAACGGATACTCGCTGGCGAGGTACAGTCCCTCGCGGCCGTCGGCGGTGGCATCCACCTCGAAACCGGCCTCCTCCAGGCGGACGCGAATCTGCAGCAACAGCGGGGCTTCGTCTTCCACCACCAGCAGGCGCATGTTCAGCTACCGCTATCCACGTAGATCACTCGCACGCGCCGCTCGTGCGTCAGCACCTTGATGCGGTGCACGCGACGACCGTCGCGGGTGACCGTCTGTGCAGACAGGATCCGCCCGCCGGTCTCGCGGCGCACCTGTGCCACGGCGGCGTCCAGCGACTGGTCACGGTGCCCGGTGGCACCCGGCGCCGGCCGATAAACCTGGTCCTCACCCCCCGGCCGGGCCTGGGCCGGGCCGGCCGCCAGCAGGGCCGCAAGCCATACCAGCAGGATCTGTTTCATCACCGCCCTCACGCTTTCTGTCCCGGGCCGAGCATACACGGCCCGGAACGCTCGCGAAACCGGTCCTACAACCAGAAATCATAATCCAGAATCACCCGCGCCCGACCCCTGTCGTCATTATCGTAACGACGGTGGCGGTAGTATTCATCGTACCGGTGCTCACGATGGCGCGGCCGCGACCAGCGCGAATGGTGATCACGGAACTGCTGACGACACCAGCCGCGACGACGGCCGCGATCGTGGTGGTAAACCTCTTCGTATTCCTCGTACTCCTCATAGCTCGCCTTGCGGACCACCCCTGCTCCGTCGTGGGCAACCCGCTTGTGCCCCGCAGCGGAAGCGGTCACGGGCAGGCCGGCGACAGCGCCCAGGGCGGCCACCATGAGCAGGGAACGAATCGATATCATCTTGTCCATACGAAATCTCCTTCACAGGCGCGGGCACGATTGCCCGCTACAGGTGCAGGTTAGGGTATGGACGCTGAATGAAAGCTGAACGGAAGCGGCGCCTGTTCGAGAGATCTGGCTGCACCTCGTTGTAATACACTCGCCAGCCCCTGATCGTTCGCCGCACATCATCCAGGTCCCTGAACCAGCACAGGTTCAGGCAGCACCCCCTCCCGGCAATCGGGGTGCCTGTATGGAGAATCACCGGGAGCCGCAGCAGGCGTGAGATGTACAAGGTGAAAAACCCTGCTACCCTGGACCGCAGGGTAGCAGGCAGAAACCGCGCGCGACTCGGTTAGTTTACTTGTGAATGAATCGCGCTTCCCCGGTTTCAAAAGTACCGTTGCTGATGGTCAATTTTTTCGACCTGCCTCCGAAGGATCGTAGCACACCGCTAAAGGTTCCCTTGAATATAGAGTTTCCGGTTTTCGAAACCTTTATAGTGTTGACTGTTACTGTGCCTGTGCTATTCATCAGCATATACGGAGCTCCCCCAATGGTTGGGTAGAATGTCACATTCACCATCGCGTTACTGTCTTCCTGTAACGGCAATTGATAACTGATCTCTGTATCATCTGGCCCGAACCCGAAGGTAACGACAACATAACTTCCCGGCCCGGATATATCGGGCACTGCTTCCCCGCTATCCTTGAACTGCACATCCGTCGACTCAAAACCAATGATTGAGGCCAGCCGCTGACCCGGCTGCAAAGACTGCCAGGAGGCTGAAAGAGTCTCGATACCATCGCGGTAAAGCACTTTCCAGACCTTGTGCTTGCCATCGATATCCGCTTCTATTTTGCCAATTGTCCTGACCGCTTCACCCCAGGCAGTGTTCGCCAGCAACAACCAGCAACACAACATCATCATTGTCGAGCGCTTCATTATTCTCCCCTCACTCTCCCGTTAAGAACATTCATGCACCATATGCAGGCATTAGAGTCGAGGCAACAGGTAGCCGGGCAACCTTGCCACAGGCTTGCTTACGCAGGCTCAGCTGCGTTTCACGAGGCACGGGATCCTCAACGCACCCGCAAGCACCGGGGTACAATCCGGGAAACATCTACTCCGGCCGGAATGACGTGATTGTTCCGCCAACCCGGTCTGGTCCGTACAGATTGCGCCCGAGCGGTGTCAGGGGCATTTCCCATGTACAGCTTGACAGGTCACCCTGACCCGCCGCTGCCGGATCTGAACAGACAAACGCCGTGAGTTTGTCAGAGAATTCTTCACCACAGTTATCTTTCTGGCGTGTCTGCACAATCAGGCTTTGTCCTTCGCGCAGATTCTGCACCTCACCATTCCTGCCCACAATCTCAAGCACTACCTGACCACCGCAGCCAAGGTTGTACCCGTTGGCGCAGATATCATCACTGTACTCCCTGCCATCGGGGGGGTGCCCGCGGTTGGCCGCGGTCTCCTTGCCTGTCTTGTCCCAGACCAGCTTGCCGTAGCCAATGATGGTACTGCGATCCAGGGCCCTCATTTCTATTGCCCCCACCGTGGCACCCGGGAATGTGTCCAGGTCAGTTTCCCCAATACACCTGCCACCCCATGTAATGTCCTTGAGGAGAATCACGGCCGGCTGGGCAATCAAAACGCACATTTTTC
>DRQL01000263.1 GCA_011371465.1 Gammaproteobacteria bacterium
ACAATTCACCCATATCGTTAGAACACCGGAACCCGGATACGCCGGGATGATGGCACAGGCACTGATCTTTCCCCTAAAATGGCAATCCCGTTTTCCTGCGCTTCAACTCCTTCGTTTTACATACAATCATGTATTCATAGATCGCCTTAAGCATACTCAACATGAACCCTGCCCGCCCTTCCAGCAACCCGCCACGAAGAAAATAAAACGCCGTAAAAACAATCAGCGGCCTTCCGGGCAGCGAGTAGACAAGCTCTTTCTGTGCCTTACGCCTCAATACCGGGTCGGGACTGAATAATTTCCGCCAGCCAGGCCCGACCGGTGCAGCCTGGAATTTCAGCTCCGCCTCCATGGTCGAATAGCGATTGTGTTTCTCAAACCAGGCGTGCAAGCCCTTGTTGAACGGGTAGTGATGCAAGTGATGCTCCAGGGATATAACCTTTCCGTCCGTGCAGTATTCTTCGTTGATGCTTCGCTCTACCCGTACGCACCCACCCCTGATCAGTCGTCCGAACCATGTCGGATAACCGCTGCTGTGCTTCAGCCATTTACCCATCAGGAAATCCTTTCGCCGCATCCGGAACATGCTTACATCATCCGGACAGGATGAAACAGCGGCCCTGATTTCGCCAGCAAGCTCGTCGGGCACAAGTTCATCCGCGTCGACCATCAATATCCAGGGGTACTTGTATTCGATTTCGTTCAGACCATAGTTCCGCTGCGCAGCATAGTTATCGAACGCCCGGAACTCCACCCTGGCGCCTGCCTTTCGTGCCAGTTCCTGTGTGTGGTCGCTACTCCCGGAGTCAAGCACGACCACATCATCCGTCCACGCCAGGGATTCCAGGCAGCGTGGCAGATTGGCCTCTTCGTTCAGGGTAAGAATGAGAACAGATACACTCATCGGGATCTTTCAGCCCTGGTTTGACTCGTCACCCGGGCAACAGCCTGTTCAATAGTCGAGTTGTTTTCGACCAACTCAACCCAGGAACGGGTTGCGTACTCCTCGTACAACATCCAGCGCCTCTGGAAATTCCCGTCCCGGACATTCTCCGGCCGACATTCCAGAACCGCCGTCTGGTCGCGCATGACCAGGTAACACTGCGCACCGGCGGGCATCAGGCTGCGAAACAGCCGCTCCAGCCGGCTGCCGGCCGCAAAACGGATCCGCGTATCCACTTCCAGGTCAATCATGATATCCAGCACATACCGGTCACACACCAGTGCACGTGAACCCAGCCAGGCAGGGATATACACCAGCAGAATGCTCACAAACAGCGTATCGATATAGGTGAATACAACAAACAGCCAGGAGACCAGCCGGGACCTGTAGAAATCGTGGTAACCGACCCGCACGCCATCCGGATATTCGTAACGGGTAAGGCCCACCAGCCTGCAGAATGCGAGCAGTATTTTGGTCAGGTAGTGGTTATACCTGAGCCACACATACCTGGTTGGCAATCCGTCCGCTTCGAGTTCACGCCGCACGCCCTCGATAATGGAAGTTTTGCCACAGCCATCTATTCCGCTGATACAGATCACCGGACACCGGGTACGCCTGTTCACCGCGCCTCCCCGTGCACCGGTTTAACCCGGCCTGATATACAGCCGAGCCACTCGTCCACCATCTCGTCCCAGTCCGGGTGCGAACGGTAAGCCGAAGAAGTCGCCGCACACCGGTCGCTGTAACAGGCACTGTCAGACAACAGGCGCAGCATAGACGCCGACAATCCGTCGACATCACCCAGCGCCACTGCCATACCGGACTTCTTCACATAATCACCCGTACCACCGGTCATGGTGGTAATGACCGGCTTTCCATACCGCATGGATTCTATAATTGCCAGCGGAATCTCCGAGGGGACCGTGACAAAAGGCAGGACCACGCCGTGACTCGCCGAGATATAGGCATCGAACAGTGCCTTTTCCACCGACTCCCACACCACATAGATCCTTTTCCTGCATTTCATGCCATCAATGACGCGTTCAAGGCGTGCGGACTCCAGAGGGGCATCCGACCGGAACAGGCAGACAAGACAGGCCTCCCGGTTTTTCTCCGCAAGCTGCTCAAAAGCCGCAAGCAGTTCATAGATCCCCCTGATGCCGCTGGGCGGCCCGCCAAACAGATAGTACGGACGACCGTTCCGCCACTCCTGGAAGTCAGCCGGTAAAGCCGCCTCTTCCTGAACCTCAACACCACTCTCCCGACCCGGGGGTATTGCCCGGACTGTATCCCGGTCCCAACCACTTTTACGGGCCGCATCCGCAGTAAAATCTGTCATGGCGATCAATTGAACAAAGCCCTGCCGCCTCCAGCGGGACAGTTGCCGTCGCTTCGGCCACAGGGCCTCCGCGATATACGGAAGCGCCGCCCGAACACCAATGCGCCTGGCCGCATACAGCGTATCGGCAAGCCGGTAAACACCCCCGGGCAGGTACGCAACCAGGGGAATACCCAGCCGGGAAACCATGCGGGTGCGCCAGCCCGGCTCGCGCCACACCAGCGGCCAGACAATCACATCGCACGGCCACGCTTCCAGCACCGCCTTCATCTCCTGCTCCAGTCCTTCCCGTTCTTTGGGTATCGAAACCGAACCGGCCGGAATTCCGCGCCCCTCCAGTGCGGCTCCCTGACACCCAAGGGACAGTAACCTGGCCTCGTGCCCTTTATCGCGCGAACGGCTCACCACTTCACATACCGTACGCCACGGCATCAGATGCGCGTTACGCTCTGTCAGATCATGCGTTACGACAAGGATTCGCATGTGCACGTATTTCTGAAACCATCAAGCTGTTCATCCCGTCTGCGCCTGCTTCACCAGGCAGGCATTCAGCCAGTCCGCGGTTTTGGCCAGCATCACATCCTCGGTAAATTCCGAAAGAAACCGGTCACGTGCGGCAGCACCAAGCCGCGCACGCAATTCTGACTGTGTGATGAGCCGATCAAGCGCGGACTCCAGGCCGCCAACATCAGCCGCCTGCACTACCAGCGCCTCTTTTTCATGGCGTACCGATTCTGTATTACCACCCACGTCTGTGGCCACGATGGGCCTGCCTGCCCGCATGGCTTCCAGCAGGGCGATGGAGTGGTACTCCGCAAGCGAAGGCAGGGCGAAGATATCAAATGCCGAAAGGCACGCCTCGATGTCCGACCTGAAGCCGGTAAAGCGCACACTGGACGACAGGCCGAGTTCATCTGCTTTTGCCTGTAACTCCTGCTCCACAGCCCCTGTTCCTACCACGAACAATACAATATCGGGATGCTTTTCGACCAGCCGGGCAAAGGCCGCCAGCAAATACTCGATACCTTTAACCGGGTCCAGCCGGGAAGCAACGCCGATGGCTATCTGGTCATCGTCCAGCTTCCATTCACGGCGCAGCTTTTTTCGCGCTTCGGGATCAACCCGGCTGTCCTCGATGCCGTTGTGTATAACTTCCACCCGTTCCCCGGGAATGCCTTTCTCGACCAGGTACTGTTTTGAATACGCCGCAACGGCCACCGTGCCCAGCGTCCTGCCTACATGCCATTCTGTAAACCCGTTGAACAGCGGGGCAAGCCATTTCCTGCCCGCGGTGGTCGCATGGTACAGACCGTGGTAGGAACTGATAATGCCACCCTGGAAACAACCGCTTTTCCGTAACAGTCTGGCAACGAAATGCCCGTTAAACCCGTGTGTCATGATCAGATCCGGCTTTGCCGTACGCAGGTACCTGCACAGGGTACGCAACCATGACAAATCCATCCTGGAATTCAGCACGATCTCCCGTGCATTCAGTTCAGCCAGCGTTTTCCCGTCAACCTGCCAGTTTCGCCCCCGGATACACACATGCTCGACCGCAATACCCGCCCGTCGGGCCGCCTTGTCAACCAGGACCCCGTACTTGCCGACGCCGCCAATCGAATACCCCCAGTGAAGGCTGAGCACCTTTTTATCGCCTGGATCTGCCACTTCTTTATAACTCGTTATAATTTCTGGTTTTCAGCAAGTCCGGCGCTGATGTCCTGCCGCTCCATGCTGCTATCATACCTGTCAACGCGCTTGTTTTATTGCCAGGAAATACTTATATTCCTGTCCTTGTGCAAGCGCCTGATTTTGACACCAGGCGACTGTAATTTAAATCAATTTTCATAAAAAACCCCTC
>DRQL01000264.1 GCA_011371465.1 Gammaproteobacteria bacterium
CTATTCCACGCTACGATCAAACCTTAACCCCTGTGGCCGAATGTGGCATAGAGATGATTCTTCGCAAGCGCAGCACCGACGAAATCACACAGGGCGGATATGTGGGATGCCATACCCAGCCAACAAAGGAGCTGCGAATTCATCTTAACCAGTACCGTGATGATATGCAGGCAATGAAGAGTGGCAACCGGTCCACTCCTCCTTTTACCAATGATACGGAGCTCTAAACACCCGTTGTGCTGACCCGTACGCACCGTCTGCGCCTTGCTGTCAACGGCACAAAGTACCGCCTGTTCCGACAACGACACGCCTGAACTACAGCTGTTATTTTCCGGGTGTATCACTATTCCTGCTGTGGCAGATTGCACCAGGGTCTGTATCTTTCTGTGGTAACTCCACTAGCGCAAGATACAGATCCAGGGTCTGCTTCACCACCCGTTCTTCAGTGAACTCTTCTTCCACCAGCTTGCGCCCTTCCCTGCCCATAAGTCGCCGCATTTCCGGGTCACTGATCAGCTGTTCCAGCGCATCAGCCAGCGCAACAGGGTCACGTGGCGGCACCAGCAGGCCATTTACCCCGTGGCGGACCACATCGCGGCAACCGGGCATGTCAGTTGTTACGATCGGGCAACCACAGGCAGCCGCTTCAAGCAGGCAGCGCGGTACACCCTCCCGGTAGTACGACGGCAGCACGGCAATATGCGTCTGTCTCCAGAGCTCGGGAATGTCCTCGCGATATCCCAGCCAGTCCACCAGGCCCCGGGAATGCCAGCTTGACAGCTGCTCCTCGGGCACCGACACACGACTCGAAGCGTCCGGTTTCCCCACCAGATGTACTTTTAGGTTCAGACCCCTGCCGCGAAGAATGCTGACAGCTTCGACCAGTTCGCCAATACCCTTGGGCCACAGCATCCGGGACACCAGTGTCACCGTCATTTCACCATTGAACGCCTCATTCGATGGTGAAAAGCGTTTAACATCGACCCCGATACCCCGGATAACAGCCACCTTGTCGCGGTCCAGCCCGATTCGGGAAACCAGATATTCCGCATCGTCCGCGTTCTCGACAATCACGCGCCGGGCCGGGCCCCTGAAAAATAATTTCAGGCCGGCAACTACGCCCGCCCTGACCAGGGCCGACACAGGTCCTTTGGAAGAAAAGGCAAGCCCCAGACCGGCGAGGTTGTTAACCACCGGTGAGGTGCGCGTAATGTTCGCGGCAAAACTGCCCAGAAGACTCGGCTTCAACGCAACGTGGTGTACCAGATCTGGCCTGTATTTCCGGTATATGGCGGCAATTTGCCGTACTTCCGACAACGCGTGCAGCGGATTCAGCGAACGCCGCCGCCAACGCATGGGGATGAGTGTAAAACCTTCGCGCTCAATAACGCCGCCGTGTTCATCAACCTGGGTTGCTATCAGCACCCGGAAACCGGCATCCCTGGCCGCGCGCGCAACGGGCAGCCGGTGAAGGCAGAAGTACCAGTCCTCTGTCACCAGAAACAGGATGGTTTTCTGCGCTGACATGTTTACGATGCTATAGCCAGTTGAGAAATAGTTACAGTCATAATGCCCGGCGCCGGTCAATACCAGCCGAGTATCAGCAAGGCTCTGAGAAAGACGTCGTCCAGCCTCGACTGGCGGTACACATCCGGGTGGAACGCATAGCGGCAACGCGCGAAGACAGAGCGCCTGGACTGGATAAATCGCTCAAGAATCGCCCTCTTGTCGCCGGACAGCTGCTGTCCGAAAACCCGCTCAAACTCGACGGCCTGGGCATGGACACCAAAGGCATCGCTCCTCCTGCGGGTAAAACGCCTGACCCTCCGCACGAAACCCTCAATGAAAGAAATCGCCGCACCGGTGTCGTTGCCGCCGTGCAGCCTGTATTTTATGGTCGGCTGCTCATCATAGATTACTTTTCCAAAAGCCATGACGACAAGGTAGCACCACTGGTCATGCATGATACAACGGCTGGAAGGCATGCGGGACACAATCATGTCCCGGGCACTGCGATTCAGTACGATAGTACAGCCACTGGCATTATTCTCGACCAGCGCATTCTGAAACGACAGTCGCCTTCGCAGGAAACGGGAATATTTGAGATGCGCCAGGTTTCGCCCCACGTACTCCAGCCGGGAAAAATAAAGAGCTGGCTCGCCGGGCGGGGTACCCCTGTGCTTGAGGAGCGCCCTTTCCAGTTTATCCGGATACCAGACATCGTCCTGGTCACAAAAGGCAAAATACTGACAATGCTCGTGCGCTTGCGACAACAGCGCCATGAAGCTTCCCGCTATACCGATATTTTCACCGAACTCCACGTGGATATGAGGATATTTGGCCGCATACTCCCGCAAAATCTGCGGGCTGTTATCAGTCGAACCGTCGTCCCGGACGATAATCTCAACGTTCTGACAGGTTTGACTGACAAGACTGTCGAGTTGCCCGGCGAGATAGTCTGCGCCATTGTAGCTCGATACCAGAACACAGACCTTTGGTGCCATCAATACTGCCCGTCGTAAACATTAAGCCAGGAAAAGCCCGGATAATCACCCTGCGCTCATTTAAAGTAGGCCGACACATCTTTCAGCGCACCTACACAAATAGCATTACCCGCTTCATCATCCCGCCCATAGTAGAGCAGCGTGCCTACCCCGGCTGCCAGACCGGCTTCGATATCCGATGCCTTGTCGCCCACCATAATCGATGCGCCAAGATCGATGCCGTGATCGCTTGCTGCCTGCAACAACATGCCCGGGGCGGGTTTCCGGCAAGCGCTTTCACGCAGATATTTTCCAATCCCGTGTTCGGGATGATCCGGGCAAAAATACACCGCATCGATGGTACCGCCATGCGCCCTGAATTGCCCGCCTACCCAGTCCATCAGCCTGTGAAAGTCCTCTTCTGTGTAATAGCCACGACCGATGCCGGCCTGGTTGGTGACAATCACAACAAGGTAGCCGGCCCTGTTTGCGCTCGCGACCAGCTCGAAAATACCATCGATAAAATCAAAGTCTTCTTTGCGAGAGACGTAACCGTGATTCAGGTTGATTACGCCATCCCGGTCGAGGAACAGCGCACGCTTCAACATTGTCCATAGCGCCCGAGTTCATGCTGGGCACGCGCATAGTCTCCCGGTACGCCAATATCTATGAACTGGCCAGCCGTAGTGAACAACTCGAAAGGTCTGTCCTGGACCGCTTTTTCCAGATAGTCCGTTTCCAGGGAAAAAGATGTATTGATCCTGAAGCCGTCCAGTTGCCCCTGTTTCAACACATAGCAACCGGCATTGATCAGGCCCGGACCCGAGGCTCCCTTTTCTGAAAAGCCGGTTACGCGCCCGTTTTCAGTCAATAGCGCCCCATAGCGCGTGGTATCATCGACCTCCCTTCCTACAATGACCGGGTTACGGGTGTTCCGCCATCGACGTTCAACGTCATCCACCTCGAGGTCAAGGAAAGTGTCGCCATTGAACACAAAGAAATGGTCCTCCCGGCACTCTGACATCGCCAGCCGAACGGCGCCACCCGTCCCCAGGGGCTGCTCTTCCACTACGTACGACAATTCCACTCCGGAATACTGCGTCCCGAAGTGGGAAGTTATTTTTTCCGCCATATAGCCCAGCGACAATATCACCCTGCCGAAACCTTTGCGGGCAAGATTAGCCAGGAGTATTTCCAGAAAAGGCCTGCCATTGACGGGAGCCATCGGCTTGGGTAAATCCGGAACCGCATCGCGCAAGCGAGTCCCGAAACCACCGGCCAGCACGATCCCTTCAGGCATCATTCCACCTTCCTGAACACTGCATTTTCAACAAGACCACAGAGGATGTGTCCCAGCACCAGGTGCCCTTCCTGGATCTTTGGGGTATCAGCGGAGGGAACCTCCAGCAGGTAGTCGCACAGCCCGGCCATATCTCTGCCCCGATTGCCCGTCATACCAATGCATACCAGACCGCGGGAGCGGGCCTCCCTGAGCCCCGCCAGCACATTGGGAGACTTGCCTGAAGTTGAATAAGCGACAAAGACATCACCTTTTTGACCGTGCGCCTGAATCTGCCGTGCGAACAGACTTTCGTAGCCATAGTCATTTCCGATAGCGGTGATAACCGATGAATCCGTAGTCAATGCAATGGCCGGCAATCCCTGCCGGTCGAATGCGAAACGACTCACGAGTTCCCCGGCAATGTGCTGTGCATCGGCGGCACTGCCACCGTTGCCGGCAAGCAATATCTTGCCACCGTGTTTCATGCTATTGATGCATGCTGCGGCTGCAGCCTCCAGTGTTTCCGCAATGTCCGGATCCGACAGCATTGTGTTCATGACACGCACTGCCTCGGCTATCCGGCTTTCAATATAGGCCTTCACGAGATTCTCCATGCCTGCGTGCCATGCTTGGTAAAGTGACAGTTGCTCACCTGCCCGTTAAACCTGTTCAGCGCTCTTATCACCTCCATGCGCCGCTCGGCAGGGGTGAAAAACATCATGAAGCCACCGCCACCAGCACCCGAAACCTTGCCGGCCAGGGCGCCAGCACTGATTGCAGTCTCGTAGATCTCGTCAATATGCGCATTCGATACCGTCCTTGCCGAACGCTTTTTGTTCTCCCAGCCAAGGCGCATCGATTCCACGAATCCGTCAAAATTACCCTTCAAGAGGTTTTCCTTCATCCCCAGCGCCTCACGCTTGACACCATGCATTGCCTCCAGCGCATCCTCGGAACCTGAATTAACGTTATTGCTCTGATCCTCAATAATCCTGGCCGATTCACGTGACACGCCGGTATAGAACAACACCAGCGACGCCTCCAGCTCACAGATAATCCAGTTCTTGATCCGCAAGGGATTGATTACCGCCCTCTCATCTGCATAGAACTCCATGAAGTTAAAGCCACCGAAGGTGGCTGCATACTGGTCCTGTCGCCCGCCCTGCAGACCGCAATCCACGCGTTCAATGTTGAATGCAAGGCGGGCAAGCAGGTAATCGTCGAGAGGCAGGTTAAGCAGCTCGACAAATGCACGGATCATCACCACTACCAGGGTTGAAGAAGAACCCAGGCCGGATCCGGCAGGCGCATCGCAAAAGGTACTCAGTTCGAGAGGAATTGGCTGCCCGCCGTTATAATTCTGGATCATGTGGTTGTAGACTGCTTTATGCAAATCGAGCCTGCCGTTTAGTTCGAAAGGAACAGAAGCAGGTTTGACCTTCTCAATTTCCTGGTCCGTGGCGACAAAACGCACAACCGGTTCATCCAGAATCCTGATCACGGCGTACGCATAGCGATCTATTGTGGCATTGAGAACATAGCCTCCATGGGTATCGCAGTAGGGAGATACATCAGTACCGCCGCCGGCAAGACC
>DRQL01000265.1 GCA_011371465.1 Gammaproteobacteria bacterium
CGGTAGCCCTGAGCCTGTTCATTCATTTCGTTCTCCATCCCTGTGCGGATGCCCGGGGTGCGGCCGCGTGGCGCTCACCCGCCGCTTCGGCCGGTTGCAGTTCGTCCGAGTAGTGCATTTCACCGTGCCGGTCCACCAGGATGGCATCGATACCCGGCAGGCGGTTGACCAGTGCCAGGCCTGCCCGGGTGCCCAGTACAAACACGCTGGTCGACAGGGCATCGCTGGTGGTTGCATCCGGTGCAATGATCGTGACGCTGCGCAGTTCGCGTGCGGAATCGCCGGACTTCGGGTCGATAATATGGTGGTAACGCACGCCATCTTCTTCGAAATAGCGCTGATAGTCTCCCGATGTCGATACCGCGACATCCATCAGGGGGATTACCGCGACCATTTTGTCGGCATCTCTCGGGTCGCGTATGCCGATGGTCCAGGGCCTGCCCCAGCGATCGCCGATCATGCGGCTGTCGCCACCGGCCGTGACCAGCGCCTGCCGGATGCCCATTTCCTGCAGCAGCCGGATACAACGGTCCACGGCGTATCCCTTGGCGATACCCCCCAGGTCGATACGTACGTCGGGTGTGCTGAAAGCTACCGTATGCCGGGTGCTGTCCAGCACCAGGTTGTGATAGTTGATCGACGCGGCGGCCTGCTGACGCCGGGCGGCATCGGGCCGGATGGCCTTGCGGTAGTCATACAGGAAACCGACACTGGCAAAGGTGATATCGAAGGCGCCGCCGGTCAGGTCGGAGAAATCCTGTGCGCGCTGAATCAGGGTGAACAGTTCATCGCCGACTGCAAAAGCGTTTTGCCGGGCGCCGGTATTCAACTGTGCCAGTTCGCTGGTGGCGATGTAGGGGCTCATTTCGTGGTCTATGCGGCGCATCTCCGCGAGTACCCGCTCCACTCCCTGCCGGGCAACGGCCGGATCCGGGTGAAACAGTTCCACGGTGATCCGGGTACCCATGATATCTGCATTTTCTTTCAGCCAGCCGGCGCTGACAGGGACCGTAATAACCAGCAGGGAGAGGAAAAGGCTTAGCGTGTACAAGATGGTATGCGCCGGTCAGTACCAGACGGAAGCAAACAGCTGGAGTACATCAGCGGTAAAGTCATAGCCGGGTGCATTCGCCTGCCGGGCGTCCGAGTAGTTGTCGTAATCAAACCAGATGCGGCTGTATTTAACATTGAGCGTGGCCCGATCGAGGTAGCCCCAGCCGTTTTCGAACACGTCGTAGCTCAGCATCACACCCAGGGTATGGTCCTTGAACTTGCTCAGTTCCTTGTCGCGGGCCATGAAATTCTGCTGGTCAGGAAACTGGAAAAGGTCGGAATAGAAGTCGGCCTGGTCCTGCTGGTAGTAGCGGTAGTTGAATTCAACAATCCACCGGTCCCACAGCGGGTGTACATAGCCGACCTCGACATTGTGGGCGTCAATATCCCAGTCATCCGTGTAGTAGCGGTAGCCGGCCTTGACGGCTGCCCGGTAGGGCAGGTAGTAGATGAAGTTCGCCGACACCGCGTTACTGGTGCGTGTATTGGGATAGGTTTCGGGTGTGTTGAAGTTCCAGCCGGCGGAAGGGTCCAGCGGGTCATTCTGGACGCGTACCCTGCGATAGGGATTCTGCAGGTAACCCTCGTCCGTGATCGCATCGTAGTTCAGGCTCAACAGCAGGTTTTTGGTCAGCACCTGGGTCAGGGATACGTGGTAGTTCCTGTGTTCCGCCGAGCGTTCGAAGGATGAATCCACGTTACTGGAAACGTCGTCATCCCCGTAGGAATAGCCCAGCGTGACGGTGGTCAGGTCACCGAACATGGCCTGGCTGATGGAAAAACTGTAGGTGTCCGACTGGTAATCACTCTCGTCGCTGTTGCTGTAGCCTGCCGTCATGGTGGTGTCGGCGTGGATGTAATCCACGCTGCCGGTCCACTGGGTGCGCTGTTCGTTATACGGGCTGCCCTGCGTCAGCACGTCAATCGATGCGCTGCTGATGCTGTCGACGTAGTAGTTTGCCGAGGCCGAAAAGCGCTTGCCGTCGCCCTTGCGAACCAGGTAGGAAGGGCCGTCCACCTCGACGCCGCCGCCATCGTAGGAGTGGTACATCGCGTCGGCCCGGTCTTCCGGGAGAACGCCGGCGGGTGCGGTATGACTGACGAGGAACAGTGCGGGCAGTATCGCGCCCAGGTGTCTCCTAGTTACACCCACAACCACCCCCGTGCCCGCCTTCTGCTCCGCGGGCGCCTTCCCTGACCTGGTAGATGTGGCTGATGTAGCCGTCTGCTACCGGGTCCCGGCTGAAGCTCATGATGGGGTCGGCGAGATGTGCCCGTTCGTAGGGTTTCACCCACGGCTCCACCTGGCTGCAGCCACCCAGCAGAAACAGCGTCAGTGCAATAAGAACTCCCCGGTAGTTCACGCTTACTCCCTGATCAGCTCCCGGACCTGCTGCTGGTACGATTCCTCGTAGCCGGGCTTGTACCCCTGGTGCAGGTAGCGGATATTGCCATCCCGGTCGACCAGCACGGTGCTGGGCATGGCGACCACGTTGTACAGCTTGCTGACGTCGCTCTTGTTGTCGAACAGTACCGGGAAGTTGACCGGTAACTTCTTCAGCATCTGGCGGGCTTTGGTCGAGTCTTCCTCGACGTTGACGCCCAGTATTGTGAAGCCCAGGGGCTGGTACTGCCGGTACAGTTCGTCCAGCAGGGGCATTTCCTGGCGACACGGGGCGCACCACGACGCCCAGAAGTTGATCATGACGACTTCGCCGCGGAATTCACTCAGGCGCAGGTTTTCACCGCTCTGGCTCTTGAGGGTAAAGTCCGGGGCCGGGCCGGCATCGATATCGGCGTACGCCGTGCCTGCAACCAGCAGGCCGCCCATGATGGCGGTGCGTGCCGCCTTGCCAATGGTTTTCAACATCGTGTTCATTACTGTTCTCCTGCATTCCTGGTAGTGACCGGTGCCGGCTTGCAGCACACCGCTTCCAGCGCTGTATCGGCAGCCGCCCGGGTGCAAAATGAGACCCGGTTCACGCTTCAGAAAAAGATCGACACTCCTGCGGTAAACTCAAGGTTATGGTTGGTCTGGGATTCGCCCAGGATGCTGACGTCGAACACATGGTCCCGGGCGTCAACGCGAAACGCCAGCCAGTCATTGGCCAGCAGGCGGTAGCCGAAACCCACGTTCCAGGTAAATTCGTCTTCACCGCCAAAGCTGGTGCTGCCGGCGCCGCCGATCAGGTAAAAATCCGAAGTGAAGGCCCATTTGCTGCCGATGAAGCCTTCCCCGGGGAGAATGTTGAAACCGACCGAGAGGTTGTAATAGTCGAGGTTGCGGTCGTCGTCGCCGAGCACGTTGATTCCGAATATCCGTTCCGCGCTGCTCTTGTCAGTGGAAGTGTGTCCATAGGCACCTTCGACGAAGATGTATTCCGTTACATGGTAGGCCGCGCGCGCGCCGTAGACCGGGTTGGTGCCGAAATCCTCGACATTCATCAGGCCGCCGAAAATGCCGATTTCAAAATCCTCGGTATCAATATCGGCTTCGTGCACTTCACGACGTTCGATTTCCGGACGTATTACCTGCTCCGGCGCGTCTTCCGCTGCAACCGCCGGGGTGAACGCGGTGCCGGCGGTCAGTACCAGTGCTGCGCCCGCATTCAGAAAAAGACTGCGAATCCCGCTTTCCATTCATTGATCTCCTGGTTGTCATCCTTGCTCTGGAAAATGACGTAGTGTTTGTACTGTGCCCGGAAAATAAAGCGCCGCGCCAGGTAGACGCGCAGACCGGCGCCAACATGAGCCAGCTGGTCGGTCTGGTCCTTTTCCTCCACCAGCGTGGACTTGGGGTCGTTCTTGATCACGCCGGTACCGATACTGAAAAAGGGTGAGAACCGCCAGGCCGGGTAGGGGTGTATCACCAGGCTGGCATCGGCCATTTTGGCGTCCGAGAAGTCGAAGAATATTTTTGACGCGGACAGTTCCAGGGACAGGTTCGGCATGAAGAAGAAGCCGCCGTAGACCGTCATCACCTCGCCGCTTTTGAATTCGCCGCCCATGGCGCCCATTTCCCAGCGGTGGAAGGCAAACTCCGTCTGGGTTGCGTCGGTGATGTCCGTATATTCACCGGCCGGCGTCAGTGTGCGCTCCAGTTGTTCACGCGCAACCCAGCCCTCCTTTCCGGCTGCGGTGCGTACCTTGAACCAGTCCGTCTTGCGCTTGAGGATCTCGATCCAGGCATCCTTTTCCTCGACGTGAAATACCGGGTAGCCCTGGCCGGCGCCGCTGTGCAGCTCGATATAGGGGTCGGCAACCTGCACCTCGATCGGCTGCTTTTCCTCGAATAATCCATCGAACAGTCCGGCACGCACCTGGCCTGCCATGAATAGCAGGCAGAAAAAAACAGGCAGGCTGTACTGGAAAGAGGGTGTGATCCGGGTCACTGCGTACTTACATCCTTTTAATACGTCAATCCGGTCCTGTGGCCGCCCGGGGCTACTGGGGAACAGCAAACGGGTTGTTGTAGTATTGTCCGCCGATATCCAGCCATTCGGCAATCAGTTTCAGCTCTGATGGTAACAGGTTGCCAAAGTGGTTCGTGTCGGCCGGGTCTTCAAAATGGCTGAAGAAGCGATTACTGGCCAGTGCACCGTTAACGGACATGACCTGTGGAAC
>DRQL01000266.1 GCA_011371465.1 Gammaproteobacteria bacterium
CAGCCATACAGCCTGCTGTACAGGCCATCCGCGTCCAGCAGTTCCTTGTGGGTACCCTGTTCGGCGATGCGTCCGTCCTCGAACACGTACACCTGGTTGGCCTGTTTGACCGCACTGAGCCGGTGCGCCACGATCAGCACGGTGCGCCCACGCAGAAAGTCCGCCAGCGCCCGGTGCAGGCGCGCCTCGGTTTCGGTATCCAGCGCAGACGTCGCCTCATCGAAAATCACCACCTGCGGGTCACTGAGCAACAGGCGCGCGATGGCCAGCCGCTGGCGCTGTCCGCCGGACAGCCGCACGCCCTGCCGGCCCAGCATGGATTCGAGCCCGTCCGGCATGGCCCGCACCAGGTCTTCCAGCTGGGCGCGCTGCAAGGCCTGCCACAGCGCCTGGTCGTCGTGTTCGCGGCCCAGCGTCAGGTTGTTGCGCACGGTATCGTTGAACAACGCCGGGTGCTGCAACACCGTGGCAACGTGTTCGCGTACCACCTCCAGCCCGATTTTTTCCACCGCGACGCCGTCAAAGGCAATGTGCCCCGAGTTTGGCGGGTAGAGTCCCAGCAGCACCTGCACCAGGGTCGATTTGCCGCCGCCGCTGGCGCCGACCAGCGCCACCCGTTCGCCGGCGGGTATGTCGAGGCTGACGCCGTTCAGCACCGGCTCTTCCGGCCGGTAGGCAAAATGGATATCACGCAGGCTGACCGCAACGCCGCGCTTGCCGGTAAAGGGATTTTCCGTGGCCGGGTACTGCGGCTCTTCACGCAGGCCGAGGATACGGTTGATGCGCTCCAGCGCGGCACGCGCGCCGTAAAACGCGTACTGGATGTTCAGCACCTCCTGCACCGGCCCCATCATGAACCACAGGTAGGCGAACACCGCCATCATCTCGCCGACGGTCAGCGTCGAGAACACCACCATCAGCATGCTGACCGCGCGGAACAGGTCGAAACCGACCAGGAACACCATGAAGGACAAACGGCTGGCAGCATCGCTCTTCCAGGCAAAGGCTGCGGAGTCTGTGCGGATCTGCCGGGCCCGGTCGACCACACGCCTGAGGTAATACGCTTCGCGATTGGCCGCGCGGATCTGCTGGATGGCATCCAGGGTTTCCGTCAGCGCCCCCTGGAATACTTCGAAGGCCCGGTTTTCACGCCGCTTGAGATGCTTGACCTGCTTGCCCAGCACGACGGTGAAGTACACCACCAGCGGGTTGAGAAACAGGATAAACAACGCCAGCTGCCAGTGCATCCAAAGCAACACCGCGGCGGCCCCGATCAGGGAGAACACCGCGATGACGAACTTGGCCAGTGTCATGCCGATAAAATCATCGACGGCGTTCAGGTCGGTGACAAAGTGTGAACTCACCTCACCGCTGCCCATCGATTCATACTCGGCCATCGAGATGCGTCGCAGCCGCAACAGCAGGTCACGGCGGATACGGTACACCACGTCCTTGGCGATCATGCTGAACTGGCGCGTCTGCCAGACACTCAACAGGACACTCAGCACCCGCAGGCTGATGCTCGCCAGCAGTACCGCACCCACGTACAGTACGGCACCGTGCCAGGCTTCCGGAAAGATGCCGTTCATGAAACCCACCAGCGCACCCGGCTGCTTGAGCAGCACTTCATCCACCAGTAACGGCATCAGCAACGGCAGGGGCACCGCCACCAGCACGGCCAGCAACCCGATCAGGTTGGCCGCCACCAGTTCACGTCGGTGTTCTTTTACAATGTGAACGACACGGTGCCAGGTGTAGTTGTCCCCGGATGCGTGCGCTGTTGGGATTGTCCCGGACATCTGCCTAGCCGACCACAGGGGAAACCCGGAAACAGGTCTCGCCATACCCCGCAGGAACGGTCTCCTGACCGCGATAGCCCACAACCTTCGCGCCGAAGGCCGGCGCTCCTGCGACGAGGCAGGCGGTACGAACAGGTAGGTGTATGGTCAACATAGCCTGTTATCCCCGCACAAACAGGGCCATGGATTCCACATGGGTGGTGTGCGGAAACATATCCATGACCCCCGCTGCCGCCAGCCGGTAATCAAGCTCGTTCACCAGCACACCCGCGTCACGCGCCAGCGAACCGGGGTGACAGGAAACGTAGACCACACGCGCGGCTCCCAGCCGTCCCAGCTGCGGGACCAGTTCCTGTGCACCGCTGCGCGGCGGGTCGATGAGGATCTTGTCATAGGATTGCTGCATCCAGGGCTGCTCGCCCGGGTCTTCACTCAGGTCGACCACATGATACGCCACGTTGTCGATCCCGTTGAGCTGCGCATTGTCCCGGGCACGCTGCACCAGCCCGGCCTCGCCCTCCACACCGGTCACCTGCGCCGCGCTGCGCGCCATGGGCAGGGTGAAATTCCCCAGGCCACAGAACAGGTCCAGCACCCGGTCCTCTCCCTGCAGCTCCAGCAGCCCCAGCGCCTGGCGGATCATGGGCGGGTTGATGGCCGAGTTGACCTGGGTAAAGTCCGTGGGCAGGAAACGGATCTCCAGTGCAAAATCCGGCAGGTGATAACGGAGCACGGAACGCTCCGGCCAGAGCAGCTCGATACTGTCCGGACCGGCCGGCTGCAGGTAGATGTGCAGGCCGGTCTGTTGCGCATAGTCAACAAGCACCTGCGTATCGGGCTCGCTGAGCGGATCGAGGTTGCGGAATACGAGCACCGTGCAGTCTTCCCCGGCGGCCACTTCGATCTGGGCGATCCTGGCGCGCGCTTCCATGCCACCGATCAGCTGCGCGAGTTCCTCCAGGCGCCCGCCCACGTCCGGGTGCAGCACTTCACAACGCTGGATGTCGGCAATGTAGGGCTTGCGTTTTTCCCGGAACCCCACCAGCACGCGGTGCTTCTTGTTGACGTACTTCACGCCCAGGCGGGCCTTGTTCCGGTAGCCCCACACCGGGCCCGTCAACGGGTCGAGCACGCGTTCGGGCTGCACCTTGCCGATACGTTCGAGGTTATCCAGCAGCGTCTGCTGCTTGGACAGGATCTGATGAGCGGGGTCCTGGTGCTGCAGGCTGCAGCCGCCGCAGATCGTGAATGCCGCGCACTTCGGCTCGACCCGCTGCGGCGAAGCGCTAAACAGTTCGCACACTTTTCCTTCGTCGTGCCGGCGCGAACGCGCGGTGTACAGGAAGCTGAGTTCCTCACCCGGCAGCGCACCATCGACAAACACCGCCTTGCCATCGACGTGCGCCACACCCCGACCATCGTGAGAAAGCGACTCTATCGTGACACGTACCGGGTAGTTGGGGAGTTTCGGTTTTCGGTTGCGCCGGCTCATGTGGGAGGCGCTGGCTGCCAGTGCTCCAGGAACTCACGGAAGTGGGGTTTGTCTTCCTGCTCCAGGGTATTCCTGAGCAGATCGAGTTCCTTGCCGTACGCCGCTTTGGTCAGGCGCCCGCGGATCAGCTGGAAACGCAGATACACCAGGAAGGTATTCAGCACATCGCTTTCACAGTAGTTGCGGATGCCTTCGATTTCACCGGCCTGGTAGGCATCCCAGACGTGCGCACCGCTCATGCCCATCTTGCCGGGGAATCCCAGCATGGTGGCCACTTCGTCCAGCTTGGCATTGGCGCGCATCTGGTAACCGGCCAGCACGTCCATCAGGTCGGTATGCCGTTCGTGGTAACGACTCAGGTAGTTGTTCCATTTGAAATCGCGGTCGTCGCTGCCGTTGTCCCAGTAGCGCGGCGCCTGGATACCGTGCAACAGCGAGCGGTAATGCAGCACCGGCAGGTCGAAACCACCGCCGTTCCACGACACCAGAGTCGGCGTAAACTTGTCGACGCCGTCGAAAAACCGCTGCACCAGCTCGGCCTCACCGGAGTCCGGCTCGCCCAGCGACCAGACCTTTACCCGGTCAGCGTGACGCAGCACCACGGATATCGCGCATACCCGGTGCAGGTGCAGCGGCAGGAATTCACTGCCGGTCTTCTGCTCGCGCATGTGCAGCATGGCCTTGCCGGTGTCTTCATCACTGAGCCCGTCGAGGTCATACAGGCGCCGCCCGCTCTCCACGTCGGGAATGGTTTCGATATCGAATACAAAAATGTTCATGTGAGCCCTGTGTGCCCGGCGTCCGGCGGGCTTATTTTTTCTTCCAGCTGCCATCCTTGTCCTGGTACCACCAGCCGGCCGGCGCGTTACCGATCCAGCGGGCGGCAAAGGTCTTGCGGATGTCCGCCTCCCACTCCGGCTGGCCGTTGGCGCGCGCGATTTCGCGGTACAGGGCGTTGCGGTCACGGTTTTCCGCCGCGATCAGGGTGTTGACGACCTTGCGGTCACGCAGCGCCACCGCGTTGAGGTCGCGCATTTTGATCAGGCCGTCCTGGGTCATGCCGACGCTGCCATTGACATAGAAAGGTTTCAGCTTGGGGAAACGCGCCTCCATCGATTTGCGCAGGGTGCTGATGGCCGGCGTCTGGATATTGATATCACCGGCGGCCTGCGCGGGCGTCGCCAGCCCCTCCAGCACGCTTACCCACAGGGGCTTGTCGACCACGGGGGGCTGCAACCGGCTTTCCGGCTGTGTGGCCTTGCCGGGCGCGGTGGTGGACGCCGGGTCCTCACCGTAGACACCGCGGATGATCTCGTCGGCGGCTTTGGCCGCTTCCGCGTTGGGAAAATAGACGTTGATGGTGACGCAGGCCGCCAGGAACAGCAGCATGCCCAGCATGGAACTCATACGGATGGTCGATATCACTTGTGCTTTCCCCTGTTGTCAGTCGGTCAGGACCCGCCCATTATAGGCGCTAACCTCCCGCGGCGGAAAAGGTTATTGCACCACCACGCCGTCCC
>DRQL01000267.1 GCA_011371465.1 Gammaproteobacteria bacterium
GGAAACCGCGCAGCACCTGACCGAAGCCAGTACCCACCAGGCGGATGAAATCGCTTCCGCGACCACCTCGATCAACGAGATGGCGGTGTCGATCGACGAGGTGTCGAAGAACTCGGAAGAAACCAGTGACATGGCACGCAAGTCGGTTGAATACGCCAAGAAAGGTGGTGAAACGGTGCGTCGTAATATCGAAGGCATGGACCGTATTCGCGAAACCATCCAGGAGACTTCGAAGCGTATCAAGCGTCTCGGTGAAAGCTCCCAGGAGATCGGTGATATCGTTGAGCTGATCAATGACATCGCCGAGCAGACCAACATCCTGGCGCTGAATGCAGCCATCCAGGCGGCCATGGCCGGTGAGGCGGGCCGTGGTTTCGCGGTGGTTGCCGACGAAGTCCAGCGACTCGCTGAACGCTCCAGTAATGCGACCAAGCAGATCGAGGCGCTGGTGAAAACGATCCAGACCGATACCAACGAGGCGGTAATCTCCATGGAACAGAGTACTGCCGGTGTGGTCAACGGCGCGCGCCTGGCAGAGGAATCCGGGGAAGCGCTGGACCAGATCCAGAAGGTATCGGACGATCTCGCCAGCCTGATCGAGAATATCTCCGCATCAGCCCGCCAGCAGTCCAGGGCCGCCGGTAATATTTCCGAGACCATGCATGTTATCCAGGAGATCACGACGCAGACATCTGCGGGTACCAACGAAACCTCTGCTTCCATCGGTAACCTGGCAGCGCTTGCGGATGAAATGGGCCGTTCGGTAGCCGGTTTCAAACTGCCGGAGTAGGGAGAGGCCCGGACCCGTGGCTGACACGAGTGGACAGGCAGCAGCTTGCGCGGGAACCCGGCCACAGGCCGGGTATGCGGACATGGACGACCGGCAATTCGCCGACTGGACGCGCCTGCTGGAGCGTCATACGGGACTGTTTATTGCCCCCGAGCGCAGATCCTTCCTGGTGAGTGGCATACGCACCCGCATGCGGGAAGTCGGCTGCCGGAACTACCGCGAGTACTACCGGCAGCTGTCTGCCGGAAACACGCAGGTGCGGGAGTGGTCTTTGCTGGTGGACGAACTGACGGTTCACGAGACCTGCTTTTTCCGTCATGCGTCTTCGATGAAACTGGTCGAGGACGTCGTGGTTCCCAGTGTATTCGAACATCGCCAGAGCCTGAATGCATGGAGCGTGGGCTGTGCCACCGGTGAGGAATCGTACAGCCTGGCCATGCTGCTGGATGACTTTTGCAAAAAACAGGAAGGGGAGCGGTATTTCGGGGTAACGGGTACCGATATCAGTCTGCCATCACTGCAGCATGCACGGGAAGGGCTGTACCTGAACCGGCGATTGCAGGGTGTGCGGCCACGGTTCCGGGAGAAGTACTGCCTGCCGGAGAACAGCCATCGTTTCCGGGTACACCCCGACCTGCGCAAGCGGGTGTGTTTTTCCCGGCTGAATCTTCGCGATGTCGACCAGGCGCCCTTTGCCAACCTGGACCTGGTGTTTTGCCAGAACCTGCTGATTTACTACGATCGTGAACGTCGGTTGCAGATCGTAAAACGTCTGGCGGAATGTCTCCGCCCTGCCGGTGTGCTGATACTGGGGCCGGGGGAATTGCTGGAGTGGCAGCATCCGAATATGGAGAGAGTGCGTTACCCGGATACGCTTGCGTACCGGCGCACAGACTAGAAGCACATAGTGCGGGATGAAAGGACAAACAATGAATCAGGCAATCGACTTCAGTACACTGACATGGGTCAAGAATGAGCTGGACGAAACGCTCAGGGAAGCACGCCAGTCTCTGGAAGCCCACGTAGAGAACCCGCAAGACGAAGCCCAGCTTGGATTCCTGGCAGCGCACCTGCACCAGGTGTACGGCACGCTGCACATGGTCGAATTATACGGCGCCTCGCTGCTGGCCGAGGAGATGGAGCAGGTCGCCAGGGCCATTGCCGACCAGACCGTGGCCCGGCACGATGAAGCCTGTGATGTGCTGATGAGGGCTATTCTCCAGTTGCCTGATTACCTGGAGCGCCTGATTTCCGGTTACCGTGATATTCCCCTCGTGCTCCTGCCGCTGTTAAACGACCTGCGAGCGGTGCGCGGCGAGAACCTGCTGTCCGAGAATTACATGTTCGCGCCGGACCTGGATGCCCCCTTGCCCGAGTCGGTGCTTACTGCCGGTAGTGACGCCGATATTCAGAAAGAAGCACAGGTATTGCGGCACCGTTTCCAGCTTGGATTGCTGGGATGGTTCCGCGGCAACGGCACGGATGACGCGCTGGCTACCATGGCCGAGGTGCTGGGCAGGCTGCAAAACCTGAGCAGCGATGCCCGGCTGGCCCGCCTGTGGTGGGTCGGGGCGGGTGTGATCGATGCGCTCAAGGCCGGGGCACTGGACGGCAGCGTTGCAGTAAAGCGCCTGATAGGACAGCTCGATCGCCAGATCAAGTCAGTGCTGGACTCCGGTGAAGCCGACGTGGTCCGGGATATGCCACGTGAACTGTTCCAGAACCTGCTGTTTTATACCGGCCAGGCACATGGCGCCGGTCACCGGGTTGCCGAAATCCAGGCAACGTACAAGCTGCAGGACCTGCTGCCGGGGGAAGAGGAACTGGCCGCAGCCAGGGAGAGCCTGACCGGGCAGAATGCAGACCTGTTCTCGACCGTGGCGGTGGCCGTGAAGGAGGAACTGGGTCGTCTCAAGGATACCCTGGACATCGTACTGCGTAACGGTTGCCAGGAACTGGGCGAGTTGCAGCCGCTGGTTGATTCCCTGCGTTCTCTCGGCGACACCCTGGGTATGTTGAGCCTGGGCGCGGCCCGCGAGGCAATGATCGGCAAATCCGATGAACTGCAGGGCTGTATCGATGCGCAGGAAATACCGGCGGACACCCTGCTGATGGATGTGGCAAGCACGTTGTTGTTTGTCGAGTCCTCGGTGGACGGTATGGGTTCCGGTCGTGCCGTCGCGGATACCGAAAGCGAGGTGGAGGCGCACCTGGCGCAGTCCGAGTACAACCAGGTGATGGACGTCGTGATCAAGGAGGCCATTACCGACCTGGTCAGGGCCAAGGAAGCCATTATCGCCTATATCGATTCGGACCACGATCGCAGTGCGCTGGAAGAGGTCCCGCAATGGTTTAACCAGGTCAAGGGCGGCTTGTCGCTGCTGGGTGAATCAAGACCCGCCGCGCTGGTGGGCGCCATCAACCGGTATATCGAAAAAGAACTGATTGAACAGGGCAAGCAGGCGCCGCAACAGGAACTCGATTCACTGGCGGACGCCGTTTGCGGGCTGGAATATTACCTGGAAAGTCGCAAGGAACATCGCATGTATGGCAGTTCCGCGATGTCGGTGGCTGAACAAAGCATCGATAACCTCGGTTACCCGGCACAGGAAACAGAGGTCATGTCCGCGGATGAACCGGCGGCGGAAGACGCCGATGCCACTGCAGCTGCAGTTGAGGAAGCGGTGGATGAGTTCGGGCTGGATTCCTTGCTGGACGACGTCAGTGATGGTGGCAACCAGGAAGCCGCAGAGACACTGGATGCGGTCGCCCCGGAAGCGGCCGGCGATGAAGCGCCTGCCGAAGAAGTGGTAGAGGAAGCCGCGGTGGAAACCGCAGAGGGCATCGACTGGCCTGAAGAACCGGTGGAGGCCTTATCGCCCGAAACCGGTGAAGTCAGTGATAGCTGTGATCACGAAGTTATGGAGACACCCGATCCGGTTGCCGCGGAAGCTGCTGGCAGTGACGCGCCTGCCGACCAACCGGCAGGAGAAACCGCGGAAGACACTGCGGAAGACACGCTCCAGCCTGAAGAACCGGTGGAAGCATTATCGGCCGGGGTCGAAGATGAGGATGACGGGCTTGCGGTAATCGGTGAGGAAGTCGACGAAGAGATCCTGGAGATCTTCATCGAGGAAGCGGAAGAAGAACTTGCCAGCATAAAGGAACTGCTTCCGGCCTGGATCAACAATAGTGAAGACAGCGAAGCGCTGGGCAGCATGCGACGGTCCTGGCACACCCTGAAAGGCAGTGGCCGGTTGGTAGGAGCAATGCGTATTGGTGAATTCGCCTGGGCATTCGAGAACCTGCTCAATCGCGTGATCGACGGCACCGTACAGGTAACCCCGGAAATGACCACGTTGCTTCAGTCTGCATCGGACAAACTGACGGAACTGGTTCAGCAGGTCAAGGATGGCGCCCCCGTGCAGGGATCCGTTGTCCACCTGATGCACTGCGCAGACGCGCTGAGTAGCGGTGAATCCATGCCGGAGAGCCCCGGCGCCGGATCACAGCCGGACCCGACGGTTGAACAGGCACCTGAAGTTCCCCCGGAGCCGGCGTGCGAAGAAGACGGGATACTGGAACCGGAGCTTGCACTCGACGACACCACATTGCCTATCGAAGAACAGGCCGGTGAGGATACAGTCGCTTCCGGGGACACGGAACCGACGGATGCCGGGGTCGAAGAAGTGGTCTGTAACGGTGTGATGGACCCGGTATTGCACGAGATCTTCAATACCGAAACACGCGGTCACCTGGAGGATATCCGCAGTTTTCTCGCCCGTGCCGCCAATGGCGACTCCATGGCGGATGAGTCCCTGGCGCGTGCCCTGCATACCCTGCACGGCAGCGCGCACATGGCGGAGGCGGAAGCCATTGCGGATCTGGCGGGTGCACTGGAACGCTGGGTCAAGGCACTGATGGGCGCGGGCCGGGCGTTATCGGAAGAAGATTGCGGGGTGCTGACGGAAAGCGCTGATATCGTCGACCGGATGCTGTCCGGTCTGCCCGCCGGTATTGCCGAGCCGGAGCGTTTTACGGCGTTGCTGGAACACGTCAGGTCGCTGTACGAGTCCGTGCCGGTTCCCGGTCCGGGAGCGGAGGCCGTTGAGGCGTCCGTGCCGGGCGCCACGGAGGATGCTGACGAAAGCGCATCTTTGCCGGAGCCAGGCGTTGAGCAGGCCGGGGAAGCAAGCGAAGATCCCTATGCCGGTTGCGACCAGGAATTACTGGAAGTATTCATCGAGGAATGCAGCGACAATCTCGAGACCAGCGATGCGGCGCTGTCGGGCTGGCGGGCGTCCGGGCAGCAGGATGACGCGGCGCTGGCCGAATTGCAGCGTGCGTTGCATACCATCAAGGGCGGCGCGCGCATGGCGGACATTACGTCCATCGGTGATGTCGCCCATGCCGTGGAGTCGCTGATTACGGCCGTTGTCGATGGCCTGACCACGGCGGATGAAGACGTGCTGGACGGGATCCAGCACGCCCAGGACCGCCTGGTTGTCATGCTGGAACAGGTGCGGAAACGCGAACCTGCAGATTCTGCGGAAGCGTTGATTGCGCGCCTGCAGGAACTGGGCGAACGGCGCCCTGCCGAAGGCGAGACAGGGAAAAGCGGGGATGTGGAGGCACATGAAGCAGGTGCCGCCCTGGAAGACCAGCCGGAACCGGCTGCCGTCGACATGCCCGGTACAGCGGACCCGTACGCCGGGATCGACCAGGAGTTACTGGAGGTGTTCCTCGAGGAGGCCGGCGATATCCTGGAAAACAGCGAACAGACCCTGCAGGACTGGAAGCAGACACCGGATGACGCTGCCTGCATGACGGCCCTGCAGCGTGAATTACACACCCTGAAGGGCGGCGCGCGCATGGCGGACATCACCGAGATAGGTGATCTTGCGCACGCCGTCGAATCCCTGATGGTCCGTGCCGCGGACGGTGCGATCACGGTCAGCGAGTCCATGTTCTCGGTCCTGGGCCGGGCCCATGACAGCCTGTCGGGCATGGTCGACCAGGTACGTAACCGCCAGCCTCTGCAGCCTGCCGAGGCGGTGCTGAGAGACCTCGAACGGCTGGTCGACGGCAAGGAGGTCGAGGCGCCGGCGGAGCCGGCACGTGATGCTGCAGCCGTGCCCGTTGCCGTGCAGAAGGACAGGGAACAGAAAGAGCGCCGTGCTCAGGCCCGTACCGGTCACGAACTGGTGCGCGTTAAAGCGACCCTGCTCGACAATATGGTCAACTATGCAGGCGAAGTCAGTATTTACCGTTCACGCCTGGAGCAGCAGATCGGTGCCTATCGTTTCAACCTGTCGGAACTGGACCAGACCGTCGCGCGCGTACGTGAGCAGTTGCGCAAACTCGAAATCGAGACCGAGGCCCAGGTGCTGTTTCGTTATGAAACCGAAGTGGAGGAAGTCAGCGGAGAGGACGAGTTCGACCCGCTGGAAATGGACCGCTATTCCCACATGCAGCAGCTGTCGCGCTCCCTGTCGGAGAGTGTCGGCGACCTGAGCAGCCTGCAGAACATGCTGGAGAACATCACGCGCGAGTCAGAGACCCTGCTATTGCAGCAGTCGCGCGTCAATACCGAACTGCAGGAAGGTCTGATGCGTACACGCATGGTGCCGTTCCTCAGCCTGGCCGCACGTATGCGGCGCATCGTTCGCCAGACCGCGCAGGAACTCGGCAAGAAAGCCGAGCTGGAACTGTCCGGCGCGGAAGGCGAAATGGACCGCACCGTTGTGGATCGCATCGTTGCGCCGCTGGAACACATGCTGCGCAATGCCATATCCCACGGCATAGAAACACCGGAGCAGCGCAGGCAGGCTGGTAAACCGGAATGCGGCACCATAAAAATCACCCTGGAGAGGGAATCTTCGGACGTGGTGCTGCGCATTGCGGATGACGGGGCCGGCATCAGCCTGGATGCCATTCGCCGCAAGGCCATCGAGCGTGGTTTGATGAAGGCGGATTCCGATCTCAGTGATAACGACGTGCTCCAGTTCATCCTCGAGACCGGCTTCAGTACCGCGGAGAAAGTAACGCAGGTTGCCGGGCGTGGTGTCGGCATGGACGTGGTCAACAGCGAGGTCAAGCAACTCGGCGGCTCCCTGCATATCGATTCGGAACCCCTGAAAGGTACGACCTTCACCATCCGGCTTCCCTTTACGCTGGCGTTGAACCAGGCGCTGCTGATCGAGGTCGGCGAGGATCCGTACGCGATCCCCCTGTCCAGCATTGAAGGCATCGTGCGTATGCGGCGGGAGGACCTGAAATCCTATTACGACAATCCCGAGGCCCGCTTCACCTATGGCGGTTTCGAGTACGAGGTCAGTCACCTGGGCAGCGTGCTGGGCACCGGGACACCGCATCTCGACAGTGGACCTGCCCGCGTGCCGGTACTGCTGTCGCGCGTGGGCGATCACGGCGTGGCGTTCCAGGTCGAGAACCTGATGGGCAGTCGTGAAATCGTGGTCAAATCCGTGGGTCCGCAGATCAGTACGGTGCGCGGTGTTTCGGGAGCCACCATCCTGGGCGATGGCCGTGTGGTCATGATCCTGGACATCGCAGCCATGCTGCGCGGTGGCGTGAGTGAGGCCCTGGCGCAGGTTGAAAACGTCGTCCAGCAGAAGACCGCGTCCGATGGCATAACGGTGATGGTGGTGGACGATTCGATTACCGTGCGCAAGGTGACCACGCGACTGCTGGAGCGCAATGACATGCACGTGATTGCAGCCAAGGACGGTGTTGACGCGGTTGCCAAACTACAGGAACATGTACCGGACATCATGTTGCTTGATATCGAGATGCCGCGCATGGACGGTTTCGAACTGGCGACCCACGTGCGCAACGAAGCCCGTCTGCGCGATATTCCGATCATTATGATCACGTCACGGACAGGCGATAAACACCGGCAGCGTGCCATGCAGATCGGGGTGAACCGGTACCTGGGCAAACCCTTCCAGGAATCCGACCTGCTGGAAAACATCAATGGACTACTTGAGGAACTTCGCATAGATGGCTGAGGGCCGACAGGGAGCAGTACGGGTTGCGTTGCTGGCGGAACAGGGCGAACGTAGTGAATTTCGTGCTTTTCTCGAGGGTGAAGGCATGGAGGTCGTGCTCGATGGCGGCTTTTGCCTGCCACTTCCCGGTGTTTTGAACGGCGCCGAGGTTCTGCTGGTCAATATGAGTGACCGGCCGGACCGCAACCAGGTACAGGATGTCCTGGAACAGTCACCCGTACCGGTGCTGCTGAACCAGGGCGGTATCGGCAGCAGTGCAACCTGGCAGCGTCGGCTGGTGGGCAAGCTGCAGACACTGGCGAACCGGTCGGAACCGGTTACAGGCAGCAGCGTACATCACAGCCGACCGGAGTTACGTGTGGTTCATGATCGAGACAATGGCGGCATTACAATGCCGTGGCTGGTGGTGCTTGGGGCATCGATCGGCGGGCCACAGGCGGTGGCGAGATTCCTGCAGGCACTGCCGGGGGATTTGCCGGTCGTTCTGTTGCTGGCGCAGCATATATCCGCTGCGTACCAGGACCTGCTGGCGGAACAGCTGGACCGCTGCAGCGCGTGGCCGGTGGCTGTGCTGGGCGAAGCGCAGACCCTGGAAACGGGGCAACTGTGGATCGTACCCTCCGAGACCCATATCGATATGGACCGGGACGGTGCGGTGCGACGCTGCGGGAGGCCGTGGGATTCCGCCCACCGGCCCGATATCAACACGGTATTGCAGCGCGCTGCCCTGACCTTCGGCCGGCGTTGCGGAACGATTATTTTCAGCGGACTTGGCCAGGATGGCAGCCTGGGATGTGCCACCATCGCGGAATACGGCGGGTTCGTGTGGACCCAGAGTTCGGAGAGCTGTGCGCTGGCAGGCATGCCGGAAGCCGCCCGGCGAGCCTGCAAGGTCGAACTGAGCGGAACCCCTGAACAGCTTGCGCAGATGCTGGTACAGCGCTGCCAGTCCGGGTCTGCGCACATTAACTAGACAGGAATACAGGGAGCGTTAATCATGAGTGCTGTTGTAGAGTCTGTAAGAAGCCTGTGGGTACCGCTGGAAGAGACCAACCTGCTGGTGCCCAATGTCGCGATCGCCGAAGTGATCAACTACCAGCCGCTGGACCTGATCCACGACGGACCGGACTGGCTGCTGGGATGCCTGCGCTGGCGCGAGCAGGAATTGCCGGTGGTGTCGGCAGAACACCTGTGCGGTTTCCGTTTTCCGCAGGGAGACCGCGGCTCGCGTATCTCGGTCATCAACTCGGTGCGCCCGGGTGCAGAGTTACCCTTCTATGCCATTGTGACCGCAGGCATCCCGCGCCTGTTCAGCGCAGACGAGGATGCGCTGGGCGAGTCGGTGCTCGGCGAGCGGGAGTTGCCGGATACGGTCGCCGACGTGGTGCGGATCGGTAACGAAGAAGCCCTGATCCCGGACCTGGACAAGATCCAGGCGATGGTGGGTGCTGCCTGGGGAGCGCACGGGAAATAACGTTAACAGGCCCTAGCCGGCCAGGTCCCCCCACAGGGCCTGCACCGCGCTGAGCGTCGCCAGCGCCGCGGTTTCAGTACGCAGCACCCTGGGTCCAAGCCGCACGGGCTGAAATCCGGCCGATACGGCCAGTGCCATTTCCTGTTCTTCCAGTCCACCTTCCGGCCCGACCAGTATACGAACCCGCTTCACCGGTTGCAGGTCACGGAGGCCGGTTTCCGCCACAGGGTCGAGCACCAGTTGCAGGGCGCTGTTTTCCCCGGCACACCAGTCCGCTAACCCGCAGGGCACCTGCAGGGCCGGCAGCACAGAACGACCGGACTGTTCACATGCGGCACGCATTACACCCTGCCAGTGCGCCAGGCGTTTTTCCAGGCGCTGGTCCTGCAGGCGGACCTGTGAGCGGCGGGTCCAGAGCGGCGTCACGGTGTTGACACCGAGTTCCACGGATTTCTGCAGTACGAAATCCATGCGTTCCCCCCGCGAGACGCCCTGTCCCAGTTCGATCTGTAATGCGGATTCGTTGCCGACCGGTTCGCTGCTGCGTATGCGGGCCAGCACCTGCTTTTTGTCAGCGCTTGCCACGGTGGCGTGATAGTCCCGGCCCGAACCGTCGAACAGCACCAGCGTATCGCCGTCGCGAAGGCGCAGTACCCGCGTGATGTAGTGGCTGGTTTCCCGGTCCAGTGCAACCGTTTCCCCGTCGGCGAGTGCCTGCCGGGTATAAAAGCGGGAAGTGCGCACAGGGTGGTGCCGTTCAGAGGCCCAGCCTGTTCCAGATTGCGCTGGTGGGGCCGGCCTGGTTCATGGTGTAGAAGTGCAGGCCGGGTGCACCGGCATCCAGCAGTGCCTGGCACATTTCGCTGATCACGTCTTCACCAAAGGCGCGGATGGAGGCCCGGTCGTCGCCGAAGGTTTCCAGCCGCTTGCGGATCCAGCGCGGGATCTCGGCCCCGCACATGTCGGAGAAACGCGCCAGCTGGGTATAGTTGGTAATCGGCATGATGCCGGGCACGATAGGGATGTTGATGCCCCGTTTGTCGCACTGTTCGACAAAATGGTAGTAGGCATAGGGATTGAAGAAATACTGGGTGATGGCGCTGTCCGCGCCGGCCTCGACCTTGCGTTTGAAGTTGTCCAGGTCGGTGTCGGCGTTGTCGGCCTGCGGGTGGAATTCCGGGTAGGCAGCGACTTCGATATGAAAATGGTCGCCGGTTTCGCTGCGGATGCACTGCACCAGTTCATTGGCGTAACGGAATTCGCCCGGCTGGCCCATGCCCGAGGGAATATCGCCGCGCAATGCCACGATATGACGGATGTTCTGCTCCCGGTACAGCTGCAGGATGTCACGGATGCTGTCCCTGGTGGAACCCACGCAGGACAGGTGTGGTGCCGCCTCTATGCCTGAATCACGCTGGATTTCGCACACTGTCTCGAAGGTGCGCTCGCGGGTGGAACCACCGGCGCCAAAGGTGACCGAGAAAAAGCGCGGTTTCAGCCTGGCCAGTTGCTCACGCGTTGTCCGCAGTTTGGCAGCGCCTTCGTCCGTTTTGGGCGGGAAGAATTCAAAACTGTATACGCGCGGATGTTTTTGTTGCGATTTCATGAGTGTCTGTTCCCTGCACGCGACGGTATAAACCGTACCTTGCCGGCAGCGGGCTGTCCGCCCGATAAGGCGCCTGCCCTCGCGGGCAGGCGGCTATCCGGTGGAGTTCAGTAGCGGTAATGCTCCGGCTTGTACGGCCCGTCTACCGGCAGGCCCAGGTACTCGGCCTGTTCCTCGGTCAGTCTGGTCAGGTTGGCGCCGATTTTTTTCAGGTGCAGGCGGGCAACTTTTTCATCCAGGTGCTTGGGTAACACGAACACCTGGTTTTCATAGTTCTGACCGTTGCTGAACAGTTCCATCTGCGCCATCACCTGGTTGGTGAAGGAGGCCGACATCACAAAACTCGGGTGACCGGTTGCGCAGCCCAGGTTCACCAGGCGGCCCTTGGCCAGCACGATGATCTTCTTGCCGTCCGGGAAGATCACGTGATCGACCTGGGGCTTGATCTCTTCCCACTGGTATTTTTCCAGCGAAGCGATATCGATTTCCGAATCAAAGTGACCGATATTGCAGACAATTGCTTCGTCC
>DRQL01000268.1 GCA_011371465.1 Gammaproteobacteria bacterium
GCACGCAAGGAGTCGCCGCGTGACGCCCTGTTCGATGCACTGAAGGCACAACCTGTACTGTTGTTCTCGGAAGCGCCGTTGATCCCGATGAAATCACATGGTGCGCCAGGGGTGGTTATTTTCGACTACGACGGTGACGGTGACCAGGATATCTATGTAACCAATGGTCCCGGTATGCCCAATTCACTGTATGCCAACCAGCTGAACGAATCCGGCGTGTTGTCCTTCGTGGATGTTGCCGCCGATGCGGGTGTCGCCGCCATTGACCTGGACGGCACCGGCGCCTGTTTTGGTGATATCGACAACGATGGGGACGAAGACCTCTACGTGCTGGGTACCGGTATGCCAAACCGGCTTTTTGAAAATGACGGTGCCGGCGCATTTGTCGAGATCAGTGCGCGCAGCGCGACCGGTGGCGGCAACCTGAATCCTTCGAGCTGTTCCATGGGTGACGTAAACGGCGACGGCCTGCTGGACATTGTGGTGGCCAATACCTGGAGCAGCTGGGACGACCGGCTCGAGATTTTTGACGCTTTCGGAGATATCGAACACAACCAGCTGTTTGTCAACAAGGGGAACAATGTGTTCATGGACCGTAGCGAGGCCTCGGGAATCCGCGATCTGTCCGGTTTTCCCGCCGAACTCAAGGGCGCCGCCGGCATCACCTGGGCCATCGCCATGGTGGATTATGACCAGGATGGTGATGTGGATATCGTTATGGTGGATGACCAGGGCGAAGTGCTGGATCCCGCGCACGGCGGCTTTGATCGCGGCATGATCCACCTGATGCAGAACGACGGTACGGGTGTCTTTGCGGATGTCAATGTACAGGTCGGACTCAACCGGGTTGGCGCCTGGATGAGCCTGTCGTTCGGGGATCTGGATGCAGACGGTAACATGGACATATTTGTCACCAACCTGGGTGACTACATGTTTACGCTGGTCCCGCGTCCGTTCCCGTACACGCTGGGCAGTTTCGCTTCGCGTTGGTTCCTGGGGCGGTCCGACGGCAGCTTCTCGGACCCGGGGGTGGGTGCATTGCGTGCCACACCCTTCGGCTGGGGAGGCATCATGGCGGACTATGACAATGACGGGGACACCGACATTATCTATCAGGGGGGGCTTGATGTCGGCCCGTTCGTGGAGGCATCCAATCCGGGCGTGGTACTCCGGAACAACGGAGGTGCCGACTTCCGCTACGACCAGGAAGCCCTGGCAAAATCGACCAACCATTCACGCCGCAACGTGCAGGGTGTCGCCGGTGGTGACCTGAACAATGACGGATTTGTCGATGTCGTGTCGGTTTCCAGCTTTGATCTGCCGGAACCGCTGCCGCTGGTTCCCTACAACGTCGATTATGGCAGTGTGAATGATGCCTCGGCCTTTTTCTTCCCCTCATTTACACCGGTCAGTGCCACCGAGTTTGTCTGGAACGGCATGGAACCGGCGGATGGCAGCCTGTCGGTGGAAATCAACAGTGCTGACAATGGCAATCACTGGGCCAGTGTACGACTGATGGGTACGGTTGGGCTGACGTCCCGGGGGCGGGCCAACCGGGATGCTATCGGTGCGGTTGTCCGCTTCACCCCGAAGGGAGGTGACACGGTGATGCGACCGGTGCTGGGTGGGGCAAGCTATGCCTCTCAGGACAGCCTGGTGGTCAACCTGGGGTTGGGGGATGCGCACAGGGGTACGGTAGATGTGCTGTGGCCGGGTGGTGTGCGTAATCGTTTTTACGGGTTGCGTGCCTCGGAACAGCTGGTGCTGCCGGAAATCCCCTGCAGTTACGATGCGGACTGGAGCAGCAGGCACCGTTACCGGCACTGTGTCGCCAGGGCATTGAAGGAACTGAGGCATGCCGGCAAGTTACCGCGTGGCCTCGCAAAGCGCCTGATGAAGAGCGCCATGCGAGCCTTTCACGAAGTGCATAAGCCCGGCGGAGACGATGATTCCAGTGACGATGCCGGCAGGCGCGGTTCGCACCAGGCTGACCGCCACGAGCGCGGGAAAAGACACCCCCACACCTGATGTTACTGGCCTTTCTCCTGCGCTTCCCGAGGTTGCGGAGCGCAGGGGATACATGCGGCTGTTAAAGCCTTAAAAAAACAGAAAGGAGTTTCCGGGATGAAAATGATCAGGATGAAAAACAACGGGTCGGCCTTGCCTGTCACCGTATCGATGTTGATGCTGCTCTCCTTTGGAGCGAGTGCATCGGAACGGGCCGGTCAGGTCTCTTTCCATGATATTGCCGCCGGTAATGGTGCCGGTATCAGTTACCGGCGCGCCGGGTCCCCCCACAGGGACGCCCTGTTTGATGCGATACGGGCACAACCGATATTCACCTTTGCCGACGTTCCGCTGACCCCGGAAAAGGCTCGCGGTGCACCTGGTGTAGCGATATTCGACTACGACGGTGACGGCGATCTGGACCTGTATGTCACCAACGGACCGGGGGTGGCCAATTCCCTCTACTCGAACCAGTTGGCGGAGAGCGGGGAACTGCGCTTTGTCGACGTGGCCGCTGCAGCCGGTGTTGACGCAACCGATATGGACAGCAACAGCCTCTGTTACGGTGATATCGATAACGATGGCGACCAGGACCTGTATGTCACCGGGGCCGGTGAGCCAAACCGGTTATTCAGGAACCAGGGTGACGGGACCTTCACGGATATTACGGCCTTCAGTGCAACCGGTGCGGGTTCCCGCTATCCCGCAGGCTGCTCCATGGGCGACGTGAACGGGGATGGTCTGCTGGATATCGTGGTGGCCAACAACTCGGCGACCTGGGATCACCGTCTCTCGGTCTTTCAGCCATTCGGTCACAACGCGCCCAATCAGCTGTTTCTCAACGCCGGTGGCAATCGTTTTACCGATGTGAGTGCAACTTCCGGCGTGCAGACCCTGGTCGGCCTTCCGCCTGGGGAAAGCGGCCGAACCTGGGCTACCGCCATGGTGGACTACGATCTGGATGGTGATGTCGATATCCTGTTCGGAGACGACCAGGGTGCGGTCCCTGATGCAGCATCCGGTGGCGTGGACCGCGGCATTATCCACCTGTTACAGAATGATGGTAACGGTCAGTTTACCGATGTCAGTATCGAGGCGGGCACCAACCACCCGGGCGCGTGGATGGGTTTTGCCTTCGCAGATTTCAACGGCGATGGTCACCTGGACCTGTTTGCGACCAACGGAGGCGACTATACCCTGCAGCTGTTCCCGCTGCCCATGGCACTGGGCGCGGCGGCATCGCGCTGGTTCCTCGGGCAGGCGGACGGTTCCTTTTCCGATCCGGGTGTCGGCGGCCTGGTATCCAGCGTCTTTGGCTGGGGTGTCATCGCGGAAGACTATGACAACGACGGCGATGCCGACATCATGTACTACGGTGGTCTGGATACCGGTCCCTACGTCGACAAGTCGAACCCGGGCGTGGTGTTGCGAAACGATGGTCGTGCCGGTTTTTCCTATGACCTGGCGGCGCTGGCGGGCTCCACCAACCATTCTCGGAGGAACCCGCAGGGGGTGGCTGCCGGGGATCTTGACGCGGACGGTTTTATCGATGTGGTGACCGTTTCCAATTTCGATCTACCGGAGTCGTTTCCCCTGTTGCAGTACCCGATCCTGTTTGGAAGTCTCATGGATGAGACGGCGTATTACTTTCCATCTTTCACGGCTGTCGGTCCGGGCGAATTTGCCCCCAGCGGCCTGAAGGCGGTAGATGGGACCATCACGGTGGAAATCAACAGCGCGGACAATGGCAATCACTGGGCCAGTGTTGACCTGCTGGGAACAGCAGGCCTGGTTTCCGGGGGGCGGTCCAATCGTGACGGCATTGGCGCTGTGGTCCGTTTTACTCCACACGGTGGAAGGCCGGTGATGTACCCGGTAACCGGCGGTGCCAGTTACGGGTCGCAGGACAGTCTGACGGTGAATCTCGGGATGGGTCGCTCGCACAAGGGTGTGCTGGAAGTGCTGTGGCCCGGTGGGGTGCACAACCGGTTCTACGGTTTGCGGGCATCCGAACGGCTGGTATTGCCGGAAATACCCTGCAGTTACGACGCGGACTGGGGCAGCCGACGGGAGTACCGGCACTGTGTAGTGACTGCGCTCAGGGAACTGGCGGCTGCAAACCGGCTGGATCACAGGCTGAAACACCGCCTGCTGGCCAGCGCCATGCGCGCCTACCGCGATACCCGGAACAGGGATGACGATTCCAGTGATACACGCGCGCCTGAAAAAAGGAGGGCGCACGACCGTCGTCATGACTGACCGTGAACCGGACTGAAACGGTACCGGTGACCCGGGTCGCCGGGCATGTACTTTGAAGCAGGATTTGACAAGGGGAAAAATGATGTTGGGTTGGAGGAAGAAAAAGACTGAAGAGGCCGTCGTGGCTGCGCGACTGAAGGTCTGGGCAAGCGCAGTAGTACTGTACCTGACCCCGCTGTTGTCTGATGCCGGGGATATTGTCAACAGCGTCAGGTTCCACGATATCGCGGCAAATGACGGGGCGGGTATCCGTTACCGGCGTGCGGAATCCGCGCGTGACCGGATCTGGGACGCGCTGAAGGCACAGCCGGTGCTCAGCGCATTTCAACTCGGCATGGTGCCGCTGAAGTCCCGTGGCGCGCCGGGGGTGGCGATTTTCGACTATGACGGGGACGGCGATCTCGACCTGTACGTGACCAACGGGCCGGGTGTGGCTAATTCGCTGTACGCCAATCAGTGGTCGGAGAGCGGTGAGCTTGGTTTTGTCGACCGTTCATTTGATGCGGGTGTTGCGGCTACCGACATGGATGCCAGCGGTGTCTGTTACGGCGACATCGACAACGACGGCGACCAGGATCTTTACGTGCTTGGCAGTGGTGAGCCGAACCGGCTGTTTGAGAACCGTGGCAACGGTATGTTTGCCGATATCACGGCAAGCAGCGGTATGGGAAGTGGCCGGCATTACTCCGCTTCCTGTTCCATGGGTGATGTCAATGGTGATGGTTTGCTGGATATCGTGATTGCGAATACCTCGGATACCTGGGACAACCGTCTGGCTATATTCAATGCATTCGGGTTTAACGATCACAACCAGCTCTTTACCAATACCGGCAACCGGACGTTTGTCGATAGCAGCGACGCGTCCGGTATACGAAAACTGGCCGGTTTTCCCGACCAGGCTCCCGCGGATGCGGCCAGCGTAACCTGGGCCATCGCGCTGGTGGACTACGACCTCGACGGGGATGCCGATATCGTATGGGTCGATGACCAGGGTGGGGGTGTACTCCCGGCGAACCAGGGTGGTGTCGACCGGGGGTTCATTCACATCATGAACAATGACGGGACCGGGAAGTTCCGTGATGTAACCGTCCAGGCCGGAACCAATCGTTTCGGTGACTGGAAAGGCCTTTCCTTTGGTGACATCAATGCCGATGGCTACATGGACCTGTTTGTCACCAACGTGGGGGACTATGTGCTGACGGTGTTTCCCCGGCCGCTGCCGTATGAACTGGGGAGCTATGCGTCCAGGTGGTTCCTGGGCCAGCCGGATGGCTCTTTCCGCGATCCTGGCCTGGGTGAGCTGGTGTCGTCGGTGTTTGGCTGGGGAACGGTCATGGAGGACTATGACAACGATGGCGACACCGACATCATCTATTACGGTGGCGGGGACGGCGGGCCACTGATCGAGGTTTCCAACCCGGGGATGTATCTCAACAATGATGGTGCAGGGGGGTTCCGCTATGACCCGGGCGCGCTGGACGGGTCGATCAACCATTCGCGTCGGAATGTGCAGGGGCTGGCCGGCGGTGATCTCAATCGGGATGGATTCGTGGATATCGTGTCGGTATCCAATCTTGCATTGCCACCACCGATGCCCCTCGTTCCGTATGCCACCCACTGGGGAAGTGATGCCGATGCGACTGCGTTCTTCTTTCCTTCCTTTACCCCGGTCAGTGAGACCGAATTTTCCTGGAATGGAATGGATCCCGCCGATGGCGGGCTGTCGGTGGAAATCAACAGTGCCGACAACGGCAACCACTGGGCCAGTGTCAGCCTGCTGGGCACGGCAGGCCTGACAACACACGGAGTGGTCAATCGCGACGGCATTGGTGCCGTAGTTCGTTTTACCCCGGAAGGCGGAATTACTGTCATGCGACCGGTCCTCGGTGGTGCCAGTTACGCCTCTCAGGACAGCCTTGCCGTCAACCTGGGGATGGGCAAAGCCCGCAAAGGGGTGGTCGACGTGTTGTGGCCAGGCGGGGTGCGTAACCGGTTCTACGGATTGCGTGCCTCGGAACGGCTGGTGCTACCTGAAATCCCCTGCAGTTATACGACTGCCTGGGACAGCGCCCATGACTACCGTCACTGTGTAACGCGGGCGCTGAGGGAACTGTCGCGGGCCGGGAAACTGCCGAGAGGTTTGAAAAAGCGTCTGATGAAGAGCGCCATGCGCGCTTACCGTGAAGCCGGGCCGCACGGCAGGCGGGATGACGACAGTTCCGATGCCGGGGAATCCCGGCGCCGGCATCAACGGCATGGCGCCTGAACCCGGTGCCGGATTTGTTTACCTGAAACCAACGAGGGAATTTCATGACTATGCGACGATGGAATGTACGTGTCAGGGGCCTGTTTTCAGTGGCGCTTATGCTGGCCGGTATCGCGCTACCGCCCGGTGGTCTGGCCGCCGAGAAGGAGTTGCAGTATAAAATCAGCGCTGCTCAGGCACGCCTGATACGGAAGGTGACCGGTACGGTCATTTCAGAAGTACAGGGTGTGCCTGCCGAGCCGGTCGATTCTCTCGTCTTTGACGGTGTCGGTGTGGAACGCATCCGGGGACGGCTGAGAGCCCGACTGGACCCGGTCAGCAATACCGGCCACATCGAGGCGAGGTGGAAAGACCGGCACGGAATCTGGCGCTATCACCAGGATGTGTTCGTCAACCTGCCGTTTCCAACCGGGTTGCGCATAGGGCCTTCGGCGACGCAGACGGAACTGATTGGGCCGGTGGACCCGGTGGTGATCAATGTTTACAAGCAGGGCGATACCCAGGCCGGTCCACCGTTTACACCGACCACGTTTACACTGCTGGCTGCCTGGGGGCCCGCCAGGGTCAGCCTGAATGGTCGGCCCTTCGACAACCCCTTTGATGGTCCGGCGCCGTTGTGGAGCGGTCGCCTGGTGGTCAGGGAGGGTGTTCGTGACGAGAAGGACAACAGCGTGCGTAATCTTGACGGCAGCATATTTGCGATGTCGGATCCTTCCAGGGGGCGGGTGGATCACCATGACCTGGAGGCTGACCTGTTCTTTATGGATGGCCTGGACCTGTCGCCAAATACCAACTTTCCGCCGACCAACTCGTTTTTCTACCACCTGGTTTTTGAAAAGGTGGAAATCGAGATCGGTCATTGACCTTGACGGGTTGGCGCGGGTTCAGTCGCTTCGGCATGCCCCGCCCCGGCGGGGAACAGGGGCAACACGCTGATTTTCAGATCAACTGCTGCATACGTTCCCGGATAAAGTCGATGAACAATCGAACCCTGGCCTGCTGGTAGCGCCGGTCCTGGTAGACGGCGTAGATCCCGGCGCTGCCACAGTCGTGGCCGGGCAGCAGATGTACCAGGCGACCTGCCCGGATGTCATCGCCAACGAGGAAATTCGAGAGTGGCGCAATGCCGCTACCGTCGAGGATGAGCGCGCGCACGGCCGTTGCGCTGTTGGTTTTTATCCGTCCTTTTACGTGGACATTCTCCTGGCGGCCGTTTTTCGAAAACGTCCATTGATACGGCGTGGGCAGCAGGCTGAAGATGACACACTCATGGTCGGCAAGCCGGGCCGGTGATTCGGGCCGTCCGTGGCGCTCGAGATAATCCGGCGATGCGCAGAGCAGTCGTGGTGACTCGCACAGCTGGCGTGCAACCAGGGTCGTGTCGTTCAGCCAGCCGACCCGGATGCTTACGTCGATGCTGTCCCGCACCATGTCCACCACCCGGTCGTCCAGCAGCAGCTCAACGTGCAACGCCGGGTATTGCTGCATGAACCTGCCGGCCAGGGTTGCCAGCTGGTTGCCGAAGCTGGTGGGGCCGGCCACTTTCAGGGTGCCCGCCGGCTCATCGCGTAGCTGACTGATGCGCCGCGTGGCGGTTTCCGCCTCGGCGACAATGCGCGCGCAGCTCCGGTAGTAGGTTTCCCCAGCTTCAGTCAGGCTTACGCTGCGGGTCGTGCGATTCAGCAGCCGGACTCCGACGCTCTGTTCGAGCAACGCGATGTGGCGGCTGACCGCCGACCGCGCAATGCCCAGTTTGCGCGCGGCCACGGAAAAACTCCGGGTTTCTGCCACGTGCGAAAAAATGACCATGCGCTTGAGGCTTTCCATAGGACGCCGCCGATTGGTAACAAATTCGATAACAAAGATGTATTGATTATGCATATTGTTATCGTATAAAGACGTTTCTACAATTTCTCCCCGCACAACGCAAGCATCTGATTGCGATTACACACTGAATTACGCGTCTGAGCGGGGAATCCAACATGACCAAAGCAAGCAAGGCAATGCGATTTTTCTTTTTCAATGCGGCCACGATCATCCTGATCGGGATCTGGCTGACCGGTTTCGACCAGGTGCACTGGTTCCTGTACGCCGTGCCCGTGTTTTTCCTGTTTGCCGCAGCGGTCGGGATCTGCCCCGGCCTGATCATGGCGCAGAAGATATTTGGCAAGGACTAGGTAATTCCAGCTGGAGAGAAATACGATGAAGTACCGAGAGCTGCTTTCCGGATTTTCCCTGTCCAACAGCCTGGTTCTCAGGAACCGGATCGTGATGGCGCCCATGACCCGGTGCTTTTCCGACAACGATCTGGCGCCCACCGGGGAAATGGCGAAGTACTATGCGGGTCGCGCGGATGCCGGGCTGATTATTACAGAAGCCACGCTGATCGATCCACAGGGACAGGGATATCCCCATACGCCGGGGATCTATTCCCGGAAACAGGTCGATGCCTGGAAAAAGGTGACGGACGCCGTGCACGACAACGGCGGCCACATTTTCTGCCAGCTGTGGCACACCGGTCGCATGGCGCACAGCAGTTATACCGGGAGCCAGCCGGTGGCACCCAGCAGTATCGGCCTGGACGGTCCGTTGCCCCGTGCGCAGGGCCTGCGCTATGAAGTGCCGCGGGCCCTGGACCGGGAAGAGATCGGCCGGCTGGTCGAGCAGTATGCGCGGGCGGCCAGCCATGCGATCGACGCCGGTTTCGACGGTGTGGAGATCCACGCCGCGAACGGCTACCTGATCGACCAGTTCCTGCACCAGCAGACCAATTGCCGGACCGACGAATATGGTGCGGATGCGGAGAGCCGCAGTCGATTTGCACTGCAGGTGGTCGATGCCGTGGCGGCGGTTACCCGTCCGCACAGAACCGCGATCCGGCTGTCGCCACAGGCCTACGTCAACCTGGAATACACGGAAGGGGATGAGGCGACGTTTGATGTCCTTCTCCAGGCCCTGAACGAGCGCCTGCTGGCCTATGTGCATGTGGCCTCGTTCGATGCGGATCTCAGCTATGCGTACCTGGGGGGCAGACCCGTCGATTATGTCCGCCAGCGCTATAAAGGCACGGTAGTGGGCTGCGGAGGCTTTAGCCCGGAAGCGGCAGAGTCCGCGCTGGCGGACTGGCAGATGAACCTGGTGGCGTTCGGGCGCAGTTTCATTGCCAACCCGGACCTGGTCGGAAAAATCAGATCCGGGGCAAGCCTGACAGCCTATGAAGAATCATTGCTCGGGGCGCTGGTGTAATGAAAACCCCGCTGGACAATCATGCGATGGCCATCGAACGCGCCGTTGCAAAACACTATGGTGACGCGGGCCTGCTGAACCGGCTGCTGGCCGGTCTCGACGCGTGCGGCCTGGACCGGGACAGCCTGCAACCGGGGGATCTTGCCCCGCTGGAGGAGTTTCATATCGGTGGTCGCGAGGCAACCGAGTATATCGTCAGTCAGCTGGCGCTGACGGCGGACCAGCAGGTGCTCGACGTTGGCTGTGGGATAGGTGGCGCAGTCCGCTATATCGCCGATACGATTGGTTGTCGGGTGACCGGCATCGACCTGACCCCGGAGTTTATTGCGACGGCGAAGATATTGACGGGATACGTGGGGTTGTCCGGCAAGACGCGCTTTCATATCGGCAGTGCCTTGTCGATGCCCTACCCGGACGCGTGTTTCGACGTGGTGATCACACTGCATGCCGCCATGAACATTGCGGACAGGAACGCACTCTACCAGGAGATCGCCCGGGTGCTGAAGCCGGGCGGGAGGCTGTGTGTCTACGACGTGATGAAAAAAAGCGATGTGGAGCTGGTCTACCCGGTACCCTGGGCATCGTCTCCACAGACCAGTTATTTAACGACTCCGGAGCAGATGTCGATGTTGCTCCATGCGGCGGGGTTCGAAGTGACCGGGGTCGAGGACCGAACGGAATTTGCGATCGAATTTTTCAGGAAATCCCTGTCGCGCACCGGCAGTGGCGGACAGGGTGGGCGCGCGCATCCTGTGATGGGGCGCACAGCCCGGGAAAAGTTCAGTAATACGCTGGACAATATCGAACAGGGGCGTATCGGGCCGGTACAATTTATGGCGGTGAAAGCGGGACATAGCGGTTGAGGCAGGGCCGTTTGCCCGGGGCCGCTCAGCCGGCCTGGATTTCCAGCTGCACCTGTACCGCCTTGCCATCCTGCAAGCGGAAGCCTCGCATTTCCAGTACCCCGCGCGTATTCAGGGATACGATGACATAGAGCGCATCGGGATACCCGACCTGTTGCAGGTCGGTGTCCGAGGGTTCGGCCGGGCTGTGCGGGTGTGAGTGATAGATGCCGAACAGCTCTTCTCCCTGCTCACGTATTTTGCGCAGCGCGTCGATCTGGCCCTGAGGGTCCATGGCAAACAGCTGTTGCGGGCGATCCGATACGTTGGGTACCTGGATACAGCGTTGCGGTCGTCCTTTCCTGGCGGCTATCAGGCCGCAGATTTCCGCATCGGGTGACGACTGGGCCTGGTACAGGATCCGGTTGACGAGCTGTCGTGGCAGGATAATGCGTTCCATGGCGCTGCTAATGTACTTCAGTGCCGCACACCGGGCAATTCGGGTCCTTGCGAAGCTTGATGCTGCGCCATTCCTGGTACAGACCATCGAACACCAGCAGGCGTCCACACAAGGGTTCACCGATGGCGAGCAGTACCTTGATGGCTTCCAGTGCCTGCAGGCTGCCGATCACGCCCACGATCGGTGACAGAACACCGTTTTCGCTGCAGGTCTGGTCGGGTTCATCGCCCTCGGGGTACAGGCAGCGGTAGCAGGGGCTGTCTTCGCGCCGTGGCAGGAATACCGAGAGCTGGCCTTCCATGCGGATCGCCGCTCCCGATACCAGGTCAGTACCGGTTGCCACGCAGGCGCTGTTAATGGCGAAGCGGGTGGCGAAATTGTCGCTGGCATCGATTACCAGGTCAGCCTGCTCGACCAGGTCGGCAAGCGCCGCCCTGTCGGCGAAACGACGCAGCGCGATGACCCGGATATCCGGGTTCAACCCGGTCAGTGTATCCTTGGCGGATTCGACCTTGGGACGCCCCAGGTCAGCGTTGCGGTGCAGGATCTGGCGCTGCAGGTTGGACAGATCCACTTCATCATTGTCCACGATGGTAATCCGGCCGATACCGGCGCTGGCCAGGTACATGGCGGCCGGGGAACCCAGGCCGCCGGCGCCGATGACCAGCACGTGTGCGGCCAGCAGTTTTTGCTGGCCCTGCACATCGACCTGGGGCAGCATGATCTGCCGACTGTAACGAAGCAACTGCTGGTCATCCATGCGCAGACGATACCGACCGCAGGAACAAAAAAACAGCGGGTATACAGCGCTCATGCCAGCCTGTGCCGGCATGGCGACTGCTCGCGGTCCTGGTGGCGTTCAGGGTAACCGGACAATTTCCCGGCAGTTTAAAGATACTTGCGCCAGTGCTGCGGGCGTTCGTCACGGCAGCCGTGCGTATGGCAGCGGTAGCAACGCATAAAAATATCGCGGGTGCTCTGGTCCTGGCCGGTGGGGTGCCCCAGGGCCTGCAGTTCATTCTCTTCGGTGTAGTAGTAGAGTGCGCGTTTCAGCTTGGCCAGCAGGCTGTTGTCCAGGTGGAAACCGAGTTCGGATAACAGATCTTCGATGACGTTCAGGGAAATCCGGTTCAGGTCATAGCGAACGTGCAACGCATTGCGCGAGCGATCCGGAACCGTAACGTGCAATATGCCATCCAGATCGGCGAGCACCAGCATGGCACTGAGTGCCTGTTGCGGGTCCGGGTGTGGACTGCAAAACCCTATTTCCCGGTATTTGACAGGGTCCGGGGATGCCTGATCCATGGCTAAATCCTATACGAAATGCGGGGTCGAAGCGAGAGCACTGTCAGGCCGGTTTCCGGGCGCGGGTGACGCGCTCGATTCCGGCCAGGTCCCGGATACAGCTGATATTTGTAAAGCCTTTATTATTTAGTAGCTTATAAACATCCTGCGACTGGTCATAACCGTGTTCCAGGAACAGCCAGGCGCCCTTTTTCAGGACCCGTGCGGTGTCTGCAGCCAGCCGGCTGATGGCGTCCAGCCCCCCTGTGCCGGAAGCCAGCGCTGAGCGCGGTTCGTAACGCAGGTCGCCCCGTTGCAGGTGCGGATCCCGGTCGGCCACGTAGGGCGGGTTGCACAGGATGGCGTCCAGGCAGGACGCAGCCAGTGCATCACACCAGTCGGCGTTGACCACATCGATATTGTACAGGCCCAGACGTTGGGCATTGCGTTGGGCGACCCGGCAGCAGGCAAGGGAACGGTCCAGCGCACAGAGCGACCAGGCCTTGCGTTCTTTCGCCAGCGCGATGGCGATCGCACCGCTGCCGGTGCCGAGATCCGCAATCCGCAGGTTCTGCTGCGCGGGCAATAGCGCCAGTGCCTGTTCCACCAGCAGCTCGGTTTCCGGTCGCGGGATCAGGGTGTCGGTTGTGATTTCAAGGTCCAGCGACCAGAATTCGCGCCGCCCGGTCAGGTGGGCGACCGGTCTGCCCCTGGCGCGTTCTGCAATCAACTGTTCGAAACGCCGCAGCTGCTCTGCATCGAGCCCGGCTTCCGGCCAGGCATGCAGGTGGCTGCGGGACCTGTCCAGTACAAAGGCCAGCAATACTTCGCTGTCCAGGCGTGCGTCGTCCTGGTTGCGCAGTGTGTTAACTGCCTGGTCGAGCGCCTCCTTAATGGAACGCGTCACACCGCACCCCCCCGTAGGAGCGGTCCCCTGACCGCGAAAGCCAACGATACTCATCGCGCCGAAGGCCGGCGCTCCTACCCATCATGCATCAGCCCCCCGTAGGAGCGGTCTCCTGACCGCGAAAGCCGACGGTGGTTATCGAACCAGGGGCCGATTCTGCCCGGTGACTCGCAAGCGATACAGGTGCAGCAAGAGGCCGCGGGATGCGTAACAGTGTTCTGCACGGCCCGTTAGTCCGCGGAGCTGAGTTCGGCCAGCCGGTCGGCCTGGTCCTCGCTCTGCAGGGGGGCGATCACGTATTCGAGGTGACCCTGCATGATTTCATCCAGCTTGTAGAGCGTCAGGTTGATACGGTGGTCGGTCATGCGCCCCTGGGGGAAATTGTAGGTGCGGATGCGTTCGGAACGATCCCCGCTGCCCACCAGGTTGCGGCGTGTTTCGGTTTCTTCCGCCTGGCGTTTTTCATCTTCCACCGCCTGGATGCGCGCTGCCAGCAGCGACAGGGCGCGCGCCCGGTTCTTGTGCTGGGAGCGTTCGTCCTGGCATTCCACCACGATGCCGGTTGGCGTATGGGTAATGCGTACCGCCGAATCGGTCTTGTTCACGTGCTGGCCTCCCGCACCGGAGGCGCGGTAGGTGTCTATTTTCAGGTCTGCGGGATTGAGATCGACCGCATCCTGCTGCTCGGCTTCCGGCAGTACGGCGACCGTGGCGGCCGAGGTGTGAATGCGGCCCTGCGATTCGGTTTCCGGGACCCGCTGTACGCGGTGTGCACCGGATTCGAACTTGAGGTGGGCGTAGACGTCGCGGCCGCTGATGCGCGCAATGATCTCCTTGTAGCCGCCGTGTTCCCCGCTGCTTTCGCTGAGGATCTCGACGGTCCAGCCCTGGTTCTCCGCAAAGCGTGAATACATGCGGAACAGGTCTCCGGCGAAGATGGCTGCCTCGTCACCGCCGGTACCGGCGCGGATTTCCAGGTACACGTTCTTGTCGTCGTTCGGGTCTTTCGGCAGCAGGTGCGTCTGCAGCTCCAGTTCCAGTTGTTCGCGGCGCGCCCGGACGGCGGCCAGTTCCTCGTCGGCCATGGCTTTCAGTTCGGGGTCAGGATCCTGCAGCATGTCCTGTGCCGCCTGTTCATCCTCGCGGGTCTTCTGCAGGGCATCGAAGCAGCTGACGACCGGGTTGATCTGCGCATATTCCACCGACAGCTCGCGGAAGCGACGGTTGTCGGCAATGACGTCCGGGTCAGCCAGCAGCGCACTGACCTCCTGGGCGCGTTCCACGATGGTTTCCAGTTTTCTTTCCAGTGAAGGGTTCACGTCATTCCCGGTCCAGGTCGTACAGCTTCAGGATTGCCTGCAATAACGCATCATCTCCGCTTTCCGCCGCCTGCCGGATGCGTACGCTGGGGCCGTGGGTCAGCTTGTTGGTCAGGGTCCGGGCGAGGAAATCCAGGGCTTCCTGTGGATCCTTGCCGTTGTCCAGCATCTGTCGGGCCTTGCCCAGTGCTGCATCGCGCTGCTGTTCGGCCTGCAGGCGGTAACTGCGGATCGAGGCCACTGCGTCCTGGCCGCGCAGCCAGGCCATGAAGCGGTCCACCTGCACGTCGATAATATCCTCGGCCTGAAGCGCTGCCTGTTGCCGGGACTTGAGGTTTTCCTGGATGACCTCCTGCAGGTCATCGACGGTATAGAGATAGATGTCTTCAAGTTCGGCAACGGCCGGGTCGATATCCCGGGGCACGGCAATATCGACCATGAACACCGGCCGGTGTTTGCGTCCCTTGAGCGCAGCTTTCACCATGGCTTTATCCAGTATGGCGCTGTCGCTGGCGGTAGCGGAAATGACGATATCGGCTTCCGGAAGATGGGCCGGGATTTCATCCAGGCCGATACCATAGCCGTTGAAAGTTGCCGCCAGTGAGTGGGCGTTTTCCAGGGTGCGGTTGGCAATGATCAGCTTGCCCAGTTGCTGGTCGTGCAGGTGGCGGGCAGTCAGTTCGATGGTTTCCCCGGCGCCGATCAGCAGCGCCGTGTGGTGTTTGAAGTCGCTGAAAATCTGGCGCGCCAGGCTGACCGCGGCAAAGGCGATCGACACCGGGCTTTCGCCGATCGCCGTGTCTGTGCGGATTTGCTTGGCCACCGAGAAGGTGTGCTGGAACAAACGGCCCAGCGTGATGTCAAGCGTACCGGCGTCGTTGGCGGTCTGCCAGGCTTCTTTCATCTGGCCGAGGATCTGCGGTTCGCCGAGGATCATCGAATCCAGGCCGCCGGCCACGCGCAGCAGGTGGCGCACCGCATCGTCGTTCGGGTAGCGGTAGAGGTGCGGGCGGATGGCGTCAGGCTCCAGTTGATGGTAGCGCGCCAGCCAGTCGGTCAGTGCGTCTGTCGGGTCTTCCTGCACACCGCAATAGAGCTCGGTGCGGTTGCAGGTGGACAGGATCGCGGCTTCATCGACCGCGGGCAGGGCGATCAGATCGTGCAACGCATCGGTGATGCGATCGCCGGTAATGGCCACCTGCTCCCGCAGTTCGACCGGTGCGGTGCGGTGGTTGATGCCGAGCGCGATCAGGGACATAAGTACACGTATTATAAATACAAACGAGAAATTCTGCGGGATGACCCGGGTGAATACAAGCCGGGGCAGATGACTGTAGCTTCTGAATCGTTTGCCGTATAGTGGCGCGAGGACTGAAAGGGTAACCGATTTTACGGACAAGATGATTGTTTTTAGATGTAAAAGTGTGAATCCGCGTTACGCATGGATGCTGTTGGCGGGTTTGCTGCTCAGCGCCTGTAGCCAGCCCTGGACCAGACCCGAGGCGGAACCGGTGGCGACCACCAGCCCGGCCGGGCCGGAAGCCGGGGAAGGCAGTCAGCCACCGGTCAGTGCTGCCGCGCAGGAAGAACTGACCGCGCCCCTGCTGTACGGGGTTTTACTGGGTGAGATCGCCGGCCAGCGTGGTCGCCTGGATGTCTCCGGTGCCAGCTACCTGCAGGCCGCCAAACAGAGCAATGACCCGCGGATTGCCGAACGCGCGCTGAAGATCGCGATCTTTGCCAAGCAACCGGCCATCGCCTACCGGGCCGCGCAGCGCTGGGTGGAACTGGCGCCCGACAACACGGAAGCCCGCCAGACGCTGGCGATCCTGGCACTGCGACTGGACCAGCAGCAGGAGGCACTGGAACAGTTCGAGTACCTGTTGCAGAACCACGCGGACGGCAAACCGTACCAGTCCCTGCTGGCGTTGCTGGCCAGGGAACCCGACCGGGAACGCGCATTGCGGGTCATGGCACAACTGGTGGCACTGCGCCCGCAGGATCCCGATGCACACTTCGCCTATGCACGCCTGGCGGTACACGCCGAAAACTGGCCGCTGGCCGAACAGGAAGTCGCGCGCTGCCTGGAGCTGAAGCCCGGCTGGGCGGATGCTCTCGTCCTGCAGGTGCAGATCGACCTGAAGCAGAACCGGGGTGAGGCGGCGCGCAGCCGGATGGAAGCCGCGCTGCACAACGACCCCGACAACCCGGAGCTACAGCTTGCCTATGCGCGCCTGCTGGTGGACCTGGAGGATTTCGAGGCCGCGCGCAAGCAGTACCGCAGTCTGCTCAGGCGGCAGCCGGATAACGGGCAGGTGACCTACTCGCTGGCCTTGCTGGCGCTGGAAGCCGGTGACCTGAAAGAGGCGCGCACCCGTTTTCGGAAACTGGTGGAGCTGGATTTCCAGACCCAGCAGGCCTACTACTACCTGGGCGCGATCGCGGAAGAGCAGAAAAACACCAAACGCGCCATGAAGTGGTACAACAAGGTGGAGCGGGAAAGCGATCAATGGATCGAGGTACAGATTCGCATCGCCCGGCTGGAAGCGCAGCAGGGAGATGTGGCAGCGGCGCGTGAGCGCCTGCGTACCCTGCGTGCGGCGAAACCGGGCCAGGCCCAGCGCCTGTTCCTGGTGGAAGGGGAAATCCTGTCCGGTATCGACTGGTACGAGGAAGCCTACAAGCTGTACAGTGACTACCTGGAAACGCGCCCGGATGACCTGGAAATCCTGTACGCGCGTTCGCTGGTAGCGGAGCACCTGGACCGGCTTGACCAGGCGGAAAAAGACCTGCGTGCGGTGCTGAAAGTCGAACCGGATAACGCCCGGGCGCTCAACGCACTGGGGTACACGCTGGCGGATCGCACCGACCGGTACAAGGAAGCCCTGGTGTACGTGCAGAAGGCCTTTGCGCAGACCCCGGAGGACCCGGCCGTTATCGACAGCATGGGCTGGGTGCTGTATCGGCTCGGGCGTCTGCAGGAAGCGCGTGATCACCTGCAGAAAGCCTGGGATATGACCGGGGATGCGGAGATTGCCGCGCACCTGGGTGAAGTGATGTGGGCCATGGGTGACCGCGATGCCGCGCGTGCATTGTGGGACAAGGCGCGCAAGGATGCTCCCGGTGACCCGGTCCTGGAAGAAACGGTACGGCGCCTGTCTCCCTGATCGGTAATGCGGGATCTACTGAAACAGCTTCGCTGTATTGCAGGTCACAGGTTGCACCCCGTAGGAGCGGTCTCCTGACCGCGACCGCACACCGTACTTTCCATGCCGCAGGCCGGCATTCCTGTATCCTCAGCCTGTGGTTGCTGACCGCGCTGCTGCTGACTGCCTGTGCCACTCGCCCGAAAATACCCGAACCCGCCGCAGAGTCTGTCTGGCTCGATCGCCAGGCTACCCTGGCCGCGCTGCAGGACTGGCAGGCCAAAGGCCGTGTCGCGTTGCGGACCGGGGAAGAAGGCTGGAGTGCCGGGTTCGACTGGCAGCAGCGTGGCGAACACTACCGGATCCGCCTGCGCGGCCCTTTTGGCCGGGGCGCGGTGGAACTGCACGGTGATGCGCACGGTGTGTGGCTGCGGCGAGCTGATCAACCCGCGGTTTTTGCGCTGAACCCGGAAGACCTGCTGCAACAGCAGACCGGCTGGCGCCTGCCGGTCACCGGCCTGACGGCCTGGTTGCGCGGTTTGCCGGTGCAGGACCCGGCACCGGTTCTGCAATGGGACGCGCAGGGACGTTTGCTGCACATCGGGCAGGACGGCTGGTCGATTGATTACCAGCGCTACATGGAGCGTGCCGGGTTGTCTCTGCCAAAGAAACTGCGGCTGCAGCGCGATGCCATCCAGGTCCGGTTCGTCATCGATGACTGGCAGATACCATGAACGGGCCGGGTGAAGGGCGGTACTGGCCGGCCCCTGCCAAACTGAACCTGCTGTTACGCGTGACCGGTCGTCGCGCTGACGGTTACCACGAATTGCAGACGGTATTCCAGTTTCTCGACCGCGGTGACCGCCTGTGGTTTGAAACGGAGGACGCCGGTGTGATCGAGCTGGAAGGCGGATTGCCCGGGGTCCCTCCCGAACAGGACCTGATTGTTCGTGCAGCACGCGCCCTGCTAGCGCATACCGGCCGCGATCTGGGGGTACGCATCCGTCTCGACAAGCGTCTGCCGGCGGGGGGAGGTCTGGGGGGCGGCAGTTCCGATGCCGCGACCACGCTGGTAGCGCTGAATGCATTGTGGAAGCTGGGTCTCACTGTCGACCAGCTGGCCGGGATCGGCCTGCAACTGGGTGCCGATGTGCCCGTGTTTGTGCGCGGTCGGGCCGCCTGGGCAGAGGGCGTGGGCGAACGGCTGACCCCCCTGGCCGACCTGCCGGAACCCTGGTATCTGGTGCTGAATCCGGCAGTCGAGGTCTCCACGGCCGTGGTATTCTCCGATCCCGGATTGACACGCAACGCGCCCCCGCTCAAAATACCCGCCTTTGTCTCGGGTGAGGGCAGCAATCACTTGCAGGAGGTGGTTGTGCGGCGCTACCCGGAGGTTGGCAAGGCGCTGAATTGGTTGAACAAGTTCCAGCCTGCGCGGATGACGGGAAGTGGCGCCTGCGTGTTTGCCGCCTGCGTGGATCGACCGCAGGCGGAATCCATACTGCGACAGATCCCGGCGCCCTGGAGCGGATTCGTGGCGCGCGGCTGTAATCGCTCGCCACTGTTACAACGGCTGGAGCAGGTGTAAAGGCGTTTTCTCCTGGGGCGTCGCCAAGCGGTAAGGCACTGGGTTTTGATCTCAGCATACGCAGGTTCGAATCCTGCCGCCCCAGCCAAAAGTTGGTCATGGACGCGTTACCACTGGACCGGATTTGTACTGGTGACGTATCCGGGTGGCAGGATTTGAACCTACAACGA
>DRQL01000269.1 GCA_011371465.1 Gammaproteobacteria bacterium
CGGGACAGTGCCGGTGCGTTGGCAAAACGGTCGTTTACGTAGCCTGGAAAGCCGGCCGCCAGCCCGGGTACGAGCAGGCTGACCGAAGGGGTCAGCTCAGGTTCTCCACGATGGCGGCGCGTACCGGTTCCAGTTTGGCATCGACGGTGATCACGCCCTCGGTGCACTGCTTGATCGCGGTATCGGGATCCTTGAGACCGTGGCCGGTCAGGGTACAGACGATGGAACTGCCTTCGGGAATCTTGCCGGAATGGATATCGCGCAGCGCACCGGCCAGTGACGTGGCCGAGGCCGGCTCACAGAAAATCCCCTCCTTTTCCGTCAGCAGTTTCTGTGCGGCAAGAATCTCCGCGTCGCTGCATTCATCGAACCAGCCCCCGGATTCTTCGTGTACCTTCCAGGCCTTGTCCCAGGACTGCGGGTGGCCGATGCGAATGGCGGTCGCCACGGTCTCCGGGTTATCGACCATCTCGCCGCGCAGGAAAGGCGCGGCACCGGAGGCCTGGTAACCGACCATGGTCGGTCGCTGGTTGACGATGCCGTGCTCGTAGTACTCGCTGTAGCCCATCCAGTGGGCCGTGATATTGCCGGCATTGCCAACCGGCAGGCAATGATAATCCGGCGCGCGTTCCAGCTCTTCGATGATTTCGAACGCCGCCGTTTTCTGGCCCTGCAGGCGGAAGGGGTTGATGGAATTCACGATGGTCACCGGCGTGTTTTCACCCACGTCCTTGACCAGCTGCATGCCTTCATCAAAATTGCCGCGTATCTGCAGCACCACGGCACCGTGGATCATCGCCTGTGCCAGCTTGCCGAGCGCAATCTTGCCTTCCGGTATCAGCACAAAGGCGGTAATGCCCGCGCGCGCTGCATAGGCGGCGGCAGACGCGGAGGTGTTCCCTGTCGAGGCGCAGATCACCGCGCGGCTGCCTTCCTCGACCGCCCTGGTGACGGCCATGGTCATACCGCGATCCTTGAAGGAACCGGTCGGGTTGAGGCCCTCGTACTTGACGTAGATATCCACGTCCTTGCCGGTATCGCGCGGAATATTGTTGAGACGGATGAGCGGCGTGTTGCCTTCACCCAGGCTGATCACGCGGGTGTCGTCGTGTACCGGCAGACGATCCCGGTACTTGTCGATCAAACCGGTATAACGGGGACGGAATGGCATGGTTAATTACCTGTAAATACGAAAGGTTATATAAATATTGTAATGTATTGCATCAAAAATGGGCGAATCCCGCCCGGCTCCGGCGCTCGCGCACAGGGCCGTGCATCGTGTTCATTCGTTACCCAGGTGCTCCATGCGAATACGCGTGATTGTACCCTGTACCGAGGCCAGCGACTCGATCTGCCGGATCGCGGTATTCATTTGCTGCTCACGCACGCGGCGCGTCAGCATGATGATGGGCACCTGCTGTTCGCCTTCCGGCGGCTCTTTCTGGATCACGGCTTCAATGCTGATACCGCTGTCACCGAGAATACGGGTGATGTTGGCCATGACACCGGGTTCGTCCGCGGCGCACAGGCGCAGGTAATACGAGGTTTCCACGTCATCCATGTCCAGGATCGGCAGGTTGGACAGCGAGTCGGGCTGGAAGGCCAGGTGCGGCACGCGATTTTCCGAATCGACGGTCATGGTGCGCGCGACGTCCACCAGGTCGGCCACCACCGCAGACGCAGTCGGTTCGGCGCCGGCACCGGCACCGTAATACAGTGTCGGACCCACGGCATCGGCCTGCACCAGTACCGCGTTCATGACGCCGTCCACGTTGGCGATCAGGCGCTTCTCCGGGATCAGCGTCGGGTGTACGCGCAGCTCCACGCCCTGCCCGGTGCGCCGGGTAACCCCCAGGTGCTTGATCCGGTAACCCAGCTGTCCCGCGTAGCTCACGTCATCGCGGGTAATGTGCCCGATCCCCTCGGTGTAGACCCGGTCGAACTGCAGGGGAATCCCGAAGGCCAGGGATGCCAGAATCGCCAGTTTGTGTGCGGCATCGATACCCTCGACGTCAAAGGTCGGGTCTGCTTCCGCGTACCCCAGTGCCTGGGCCTCGGCCAGCACGTCGGCGAAGTCACGCCCCTTGTCGCGCATTTCGGTGAGGATGAAGTTACCGGTACCGTTGATGATGCCGGCTATCCATTCGATGCGGTTGGCGGTCAGACCCTCTCGCACGGCCTTGATGATGGGGATACCGCCGGCGACCGCCGCTTCGAAGGCCACCATGACGCCCTGCTTCTGGGCTGCGGCAAAGATCTCGTTGCCGTGGGTGGCGATCAGCGCCTTGTTGGCAGTTACCACGTGTTTGCCATTGGCAATGGCCCTGAGCACCAGCTCGCGGGCCGGTTCGTAGCCGCCGATCAGTTCGACGATGATATCGATGTCCGGGTTTTCGACCAGCGCAAACGCGTCGTCACCGACTTCGATGGTATCGATGCCCGGCAAACCGGCCGGCTCATACTCCCGTGCAGCGGCGTGCGTGATCTCGATGCCACGACCCGCGCGTCGCGCAATTTCCCCGGCATTGCGGCGCAATACATTGAACGTGCCACCACCGACCGTACCCAGTCCCAACAGTCCTACCCTTACCGGTTTCAAGAAACCCCCTCGTCCGCTGCCGCGGTTTGTTTTTCATCATGACGGAACATGTCCCGGATGCCACGAATAGCCTGGCGGGTACGATGTTCATTTTCGATCAGGCCAAAGCGTACAAAGCCGTCCCCGTATTCGCCGAAGCCGATGCCGGGGGATACCGCCACCTTCGCTTCCTGCAACATTTTCTTGGTGAACTCCAGCGAACCCAGCGCGCGGTACGGTTCCGGTATGGGTGCCCAGACGAACATGGTTGCGCGGGGTTTTTCCACCTTCCAGCCGATACTGTTCAGCCCATCGCACAACACGTCGCGCCGACTGCGGTACATGTTCACGATATCCCTGACACAATCCTGCGGGCCTTCCAGCGCCGCAATGGCGGCCACCTGGATGGGCGTGAACATGCCGTAGTCCAGGTAGGATTTCATGCGTGTCAGTGCGGCAACCAGTGTCCTGTTGCCGCACATGAAACCGACCCGCCAGCCCGGCATGTTGTAACTCTTGGACAGGGAGAAAAACTCGACGGCGATGTCTTCGGCTCCCGGCACCTGCAGGATGGACGGGGCCTTGTAGCCGTCGTAGACCAGGTCGGCGTAGGCCAGGTCATGCACCACCCAGATGCGGTGTTCGCGGGCGATGGCAACCACGCGTTCAAAAAATTCCAGCTCGACACACTGGGTGGTCGGGTTGCCCGGAAAGTTGAGGATCAGCATCTTGGGTCTGGGCCAGGAATCCTTGATGGCTTTTTCCAGTTCCTCGAAAAACGCTTCCTCGGTTCCGATCACCGGCACATGGCGGATGTCCGCCCCGGCAATGACAATGCCGTACGGGTGTATGGGGTAGGCCGGGTTCGGCACCAGCACTGCATCTCCCGGACCCACCGTTGCCAGTGCCAGGTGCGCCAGCCCTTCCTTGGAACCGATGGTGACGATGGCCTGGGTCTGCGGGTCCAGTTCGACCCCGTAGCGCCGCCGGTACCAGTCGCAGATGGCCTTGCGCAGGCGCGGAACCCCCTTGGACATGGAGTAGCGGTGGGTGTCGCTGCGCTGCGCGGCCTCGGTCAGCTTGTCGATGATGTGCTGCGCCGGTGGCTGGTCGGGATTTCCCATGCCGAAATCAATGATGTCTTCCCCGCGCGCGCGCGCAGCGGCCTTCAACTCATTGACAATGTTAAAGACATACGGCGGCAAGCGCTTGATTCTGGGAAAATCGTCCACGGAAACGGTCGTCGGGCAGTGATAAATTTCTAAAAA
>DRQL01000270.1 GCA_011371465.1 Gammaproteobacteria bacterium
CAGCTTGGCGGCGTAGTAATAACGCAGGTATTCCGGGTCGAGGTGTTGCAGCCAGGTGCTCGCGTTAATGAAGGTACCGCGAGACTTGGACATCTTCTGCCCGTTCACGGTCAGGAAGCCATGTGCGAACACGCGCGTGGGCTTGCGGTAGCCGGAGCCTTCCAGCACCGCGGGCCAGAACAGCGTGTGGAAACGCAGGATGTCCTTGCCGATAAAGTGGTACAGCTCGGCGTCCGAGTCCCTGCCCCACCAGTCGTCGAAGTTCATGCCCTGCTTGTCGCACAGGTTTTTGAAACTGGCCATGTAACCCATCGGTGCGTCCAGCCACACGTAGAAGAACTTGCCGGGTGCGTCCGGAATCTCGAAACCGAAGTAGGGCGCGTCGCGCGAAATGTCCCAGTCGTTCAGGCCGGCTTCCAGCCATTCGTTCATCTTGTTGGCGACTTCCGGCTGGGTGGAGGTTTTCAGGTAGTCGGCCAGCATGTCGCTGAAGTCCGAGAGTTTGAAAAAGTAATGCTCGGATTCCTTTTCCACCGGCGTGGCACCACTGATGACGGAGCGCGGGTTTTTCAGTTCGCTGGCGTCGTAGGTTGCGCCGCACACCTCGCAGTTGTCGCCGTACTGGTCCTCGGCACCACACTTCGGGCAGGTGCCCTTGATGAAACGGTCGGGCAGGAACATGTCCTTTTCCGGGTCGTAGTACTGGGTGATGGTGCGCTTGTCGATATGGCCGGCATCGCGCAGGCGCAGGTAAATCTGCTCGGCAAATGCACGGTTTTCCGGTGAATGGGTGCTGTAGTAGTTGTCGAACGCCACGTGGAAGGCGGCAAAGTCGGCCTGGTGCTCGGCATTCATCTTCTCGATCAGTGCTTCCGGCGTGATGCCTTCCTGCTGGGCGCGCAGCATGATGGGGGTGCCGTGGGCATCGTCGGCGCATACGTAATAGCAGGCGTGGCCACACAATTTCTGGAAACGTGCCCAGATATCGGTCTGGATGTATTCCACCAGGTGACCAAGGTGGATCGAGCCATTGGCGTAGGGCAGGGCGCTGGTGACCAGGATCTTGCGGGGCGCGGTTGACATATTATTCCTGACTGATTCGATAGATAGCGGGGCATTATGCCAGATGTTCGGGGTTCCGGCAGGGCTAAACCGTACAAATCGGGATGAAGACCGGCGGCCCCGGACTGTGTACAATTGCCGCTTCAAATTTTCAGTAATTTCAAGGCCGGACGGCCGGTTATTCAAGATCCAGAGGAACAGCATTATGGCTGAAGTCACCCAGCAGCAAGTCGAGAGCAAACTGCAGGAATATATCGATCCCTATCTGGAAACAGATCTGGTCTCCGCCAAGGCGGTCCGCAACATCATGGTCGAAGGTGACCAGGTGGTCGTCGATGTGGTCCTGGGGTTCCCCGTTGGTGGTTACAAGGACGAGCTGGCCGCGAAGCTGAAAGACATGATCGAGTCACTGGACGGTGTGTCGCAGGCGCGCATCAACGTCAATACCGCGATCCAGGCCCACTCGGTACAGAAGGGCGTGAAGACCATCAGCGGTATCAAGAATATTATTGCCGTCGCTTCCGGCAAGGGCGGTGTTGGCAAGTCCACCACGGCGACCAACCTGGCGCTGGCGCTGTCCGCCGACGGCGCAACAGTCGGTGTACTGGATGCTGATATCTACGGCCCCAGCCAGCCGCGCATGCTGGGTATCAGCGGCCAGCCGGAGTCAAAAGATGGCCAGACCCTGGAACCCCTGATGAGCTACCACCTGCAGGTGATGTCCATCGGCTTCCTGGTCGACGAAGAGACACCGATGATCTGGCGTGGACCAATGGTCACCCAGGCCCTGCAACAGCTGCTCAACGACACCAACTGGAGTGGTCTCGATTACCTGGTGATCGACCTGCCGCCGGGTACCGGTGACGTGCAGCTGACACTGGCCCAGCAGGTGCCGGTCAGTGGCGCAGTCATCGTCACCACCCCGCAGGACATCGCACTGCTCGATGCCCGCAAGGGTCTCAAGATGTTCGAGAAGGTCGAGGTGCCGGTACTGGGCATTATCGAGAACATGAGTATCCACATCTGCAGCGAGTGTGGTCACGAGGAGCACATCTTCGGCGAGGGCGGCGGCGAGCGCATGTCCGAGCAGTACGATGTTGATTTCCTCGGCGCACTGCCGCTCGACAAGGCGATCCGCGAAGAAGTCGACAACGGCCGTCCGTCGGTGGTGGCCGAGCCGGAGGGCCGTATCGCGCAGATCTACCGCGAGATCGCCCGTCGCACCGCCGCCAAGCTGTCGCAGAAGTCGAAGAACCACGCGGCCAAGTTCCCGCAGATCGTGATCCAGAACAACTGATTTTTCCCGTCTCGTACCGTTATTTCCGGTACAGGCCCCGTCATCCCGGCGCAGGTCCCGTCATCCCGGCGCAGGCCGGGATCCAGTACCTTCAACATGGATGCCGGCCTGCGCCGGCATGACGGGCCGGTTGTTTGACCTCGGCGCTTTTCTGGAAGCGCCGGGGTTTTTTTATGGCAGGATAGATATCGATGAGTCTCGTATGGCAAAAGCAGGCAGACGGCGTGGACTACCAGGTACGCCGGGCCGGGCGCACCCTGCGCCTGTACACCAACGGTGTGTTCCACAGCCAGTACAACCCCGCGCGCCCGGTCACCGGCAGCGTGTGGGACCTGTTGCTGGTGCCGGCTTTCTTTTACCCGCCCGCTGAACTGCAGCGTATCCTGGTACTGGGCGTCGGTGGCGGTGCTGTAATCCAGAACCTGCGCCGCTTTGTGCAGCCACAGCAGATCGTCGGTGTGGAGCTGAACC
>DRQL01000271.1 GCA_011371465.1 Gammaproteobacteria bacterium
CACAGGTGAAGATTGCCGTCACTGTCCAGGTAGCCACTGTCGGAACTGGTGAAACAGCCCGCGCCATTGCCGTTGTCATGGGCATCTTCGTCATGACAGTAGCCCTGCATCAACATGGGGCCACGGATACGAATGCGGCCACGACCCGTAACAATCTGCCCCTGCCGGTCGACGATATCGATCCGGCAACCGCGCACCGGTCTGCCCACCGTGCCGGGCGTCCAGCCGGCATCGAGCCTGTGCAGCGTGACGTGTGAGGCGGTTTCGCTCATGCCCCAGGTCACACTCAGGGGCCAGCCGTGCGCCAGGGCCTGTTGCGCCAGCCTGGCGGGCAGCGGGCCACCACCGACCAGCACACAACGCAGGCTGGCTGGTAATTGCCGGTCACCCTGTATCGCCAGCAGTTCTGCCAGCATGGCGGGTACCAGCGACAGGTGAGTGACGGCAAACCGCTGCAGGTTATGAAATACGCGTTCGGCATCGAAGTCTTCCTCGATCCGCATGGCGGCGCCGGCGTGCAGACAGCGCAGCAAAATCGCGAAGCCGGCTATGTGGTGCATGGGCAGGCAGTTCAGCCAGACGTCCCGGCAGGCAAGTCCGGTATGCGCCTGCGAGGCCGTAACCGAGGCGGCCAGGCTGTTAGCGCTGTGCCGGGCGACCCGCGCCTGCCCGGTACTGCCGCTGGTGGCGATAAGAAGCTGGGTCCGGTCGCCGGGCAACGGCCGGGGCGGGCAGTCCGCCGCAGACGGCGCAGCCGTACCCGGGTGAGGTGAAAAACAGCGGTAGCCCGGGTAACCCGGTGTACTGTCGGACAGAATCTGCCGGATCCCGCATCGCTTCAGCAGGGGCAGGAAAGAGGCTCGTTGCGCCTGCAGGGGCAGCAACGGACAACCCAGGTACATGGCCAGCAGCGCCGCCTGGCCAAGCTGCTGTCGATCGGCGTAGACCGCCGCCAGCGGTTCGCCCGGCGCCAGGCCGGCCTGCAGGCAGTGTGCGGCCAGTTTGCGGGTCTGCAGGTACAGTGCGCGATAGCCCAGGCGGTCTTCCGCCGTGAACCATGCCGTGTGTTGCGGTCGGGTCTGCTGCGCCTGTTCCAGCCAGCTGAACAACGGATTATGCGTCGGCATGTGCGCCGGGCCGGGTTCCGCTGTGCAGGCAGGCGATGCCGAACGACAGGTTACGGTAGCTGACCTGTTCGAAACCGGCCTGCTCGAACAGGGTGGCCAGCTGTTGCTGGTCGGGAAAGACGCGTATCGAGTCAATCAGGTAGTGGTAGGCATCCCGGTTGCCGGACACCAGCGCGCCGAGGCGTGGGATGACCAGCCGCGAATAGGCGTTATAGAAAGGACGCAACCAGGCGGCAGGGCGGGAAAACTCGAGACACAACAGGCGGCCACCGGGCCTGAGTACGCGATGGATTTCACCCAGGGCCTGTTCGATCCGGGTGACGTTGCGAATACCGAAGGCAATGGTGACCAGGTCCATGCTGGCGTCTTCCAGCGGCAGGTCTTCCGCGCTGCCGGCCAGCCAGTTCACGGGTGTATGGCCGCGTGCACGCCCGGTCTGCATCATCTCCAGGCTGGGGTCGCATACGGTAATCCGGCGCTGTTGTCCGGCCAGCGCGCGAGCGACATCGCCGGTGCCGCCGGCAAGGTCGAGTATGTCGCCGGGCGCCGATGGTTCGGCGGCCCTGCACATGACCCGTTTCCAGTAGCGGTGTATGCCCATGCTCATCAGGTCATTCATGAGGTCGTAGCGTGGTGCCACGCGGCTGAAGACGCTGCGGATCAGGCGTGTCCGACTTTCCGCGTCGACGTGTTGTTTGCCAAAGGTGCGGGACAGGTCGGTCATGGACGTGCAGTTTGCCAGTGTCTGCCACTGCGATACAACCGGCACGGTCTGCGTGCGTCAGCGCACGGAATACAGTGCATGGGCCCGCTGCTCGAACAGGCGCAGCAGTTGACCGCTACTGTGCCCCAGTGCCTGCTCCAGCGGGCGTTTTAACAGCCCGGCCCGCAATGCCAGTGTTATTTCGACACTGACCTGGCAGTGATCTTCCGGCAGTGGTGCAAAGCGCCAGTCGATAGTCATATTGCGGAATGGACCGTCGTTGCTGGTAATGAGGATACGAGTGCAGTTTTCGAGCTGTGCCGTGGAGTGGAAGCGCAGGTCCAGCGGGCCCAGGCGGAGTTGCTGTTCGACCTGCAATCGTGATCCGTCTGACTGCAATATGCGTGCCGAGGACCAGCCGGGCAGGAACGCCGGGTAGCTTTCGATATCGGCGACCAGCGTAAACCATTGTCTGCAGCTGTAGGGCAGGTGTTTTGAATCGGAGTGCTGCATGGTCGGTGTCACTATTAAGAATCTGGTGAATTCCTGATGATTATTTTTGTGCCGGGTTGATGTGTATCAACTAATGCTGCATTACTGAAGCATATGATTATTTATTAACTATACTGCCAATGGACAGAACAATGTAGCTCGCTACTCCCGGGCCCCTGATTGAGCGGAGGCAGGTGAGTTGTTTTATGAGTGCTGGGCACGTGCGCTGTACCAGCCGCACCAGTTCGGAGGAGAACGTTGCTATGGGCATCCAGCAGACCTTTTACGAGGCCATGCGTGAGCATGGTATTACACGTCGCAGCTTCCTGAAATTCTGCAGCCTCACGGCCGCCGGGCTGGGTCTGGGGCCGGAGTTTGCAGGCACCATCGCCCACGCGCTGGAGACCAAGCCACGCACCCCGGTGATCTGGTTGCATGGCCTGGAGTGTACCTGTTGCTCGGAATCCTTTATCCGCTCCGGTCACCCGCTGGCCGCCGACGTGATCCTGTCCATGATCTCGCTGGATTACGACGATACACTGATGGCCGCCGCCGGCCACCAGGCCGAGGAAATCCTGGATCAGACGATTGAAAAGTATGACGGTAACTTCATCCTCGCCTGCGAGGGCAACCCGCCGCTGAACGAGGATGGCATGTACTGCATCCAGGCCGGCAAGCCCTACGTGGAAAAACTGCGCCGTATGGCCAGCCACTGCAAGGCCATCATCGCCTGGGGTTCCTGCGCCTCCTGGGGTTGCGTGCAGGCCGCCCACCCGAACCCGACGCGCGCCACCCCGATCCACAAGGTCATCACCGACAAGCCCATCATCAAGGTGCCGGGCTGTCCCCCCATAGCCGAGGTGATGACGGGCGTGATCACCTACATGCTGACTTTCGACCGCTTCCCGGAACTGGACCGGCAGGGGCGGCCGAAGATGTTTTACGGCCAGCGCCTGCATGACAAATGCTACCGGCGGCCGCATTTCGACGCCGGCCAGTTTGTCGAGCGTTTTGATGATGAAGGTGCGCGCAAGGGTTACTGCCTGTACAAAATGGGTTGCAAGGGGCCGACTACGCGCAACGCCTGTTCCACGGTCGAGTGGAACGGCGGCCTGTCCTGGCCGGTCAAGTCCGGGCACGGCTGCCTGGGCTGTGCCGAAGACAACTTCTGGGATCGCGGTTCGTTCTACAGTTCGGTGACCAACCTCAACGTCGCAGGCCAGGTCGAATCCACCGCCAACAAGGTGGGTGGTGTACTCGCCGGTGCGGCCGCCATCGGTGTCGCGGCGCACGCAGCGGCGTCGGTGATCAGCCATTCAAAGGACAGTAACAGGGGAGGCAGCAGCCATGACTGAGACGGTTACCGCCAACGGTTTCAAACTCGACACCAGCGGGCAGCGTGTGGTGGTCGATCCGATCTGCCGCATCGAAGGCCATTTGCGCATCGAGGTCAATGTCGATGATGACAATGTGATCCGCAACGCGGTGTCCACCGGTAATATGTGGCGAGGCCTGGAGGTGATTCTCAAGGGGCGCGACCCGCGTGACGCCTGGGCATTTACAGAACGTATTTGTGGCGTGTGCACGGGTGTGCATGCGCTGACCTCCGTGCGCGCGGTGGAGGATGCGCTCGGCATCCAGATTCCGGCGAATGCCAATCACATCCGCAACCTGATGATGCTGGCGCAGTACACCCAGGATCACCTGGTACACTTCTATCACCTGCACGCGCTGGACTGGGTCGATGTCGTCAGTGCCCTGAAGGCGGATCCCCGGGCGACTTCCGAACTGATGCAGAGCATCTCCAGCTGGCCCAAATCCTCACCGGGTTACTTCCGTGACACGCAGGCTCGCCTCAAGCGCTTTGTCGAATCCGGACAACTGGGGCCTTTCTCCAACGCCTACTGGGGCAGCCCGGCCTACAAACTGCCGCCCGAGGCCAACCTGATGGCGGTAAGCCATTACCTCGAAGCACTGGATTTCCAGCGCGAGATCGTCAAGATCCATACGATTTTCGGTGGCCGCAACCCGCACCCGAACTGGGTGGTGGGTGGCATGCCCTGTTCTTTCAGTCTCAACGCGACCGGCGGCATCAACATGGAGTGGCTCAACCTGGTGTCCTCCATCATCGACCGTTCCATTACCTTCATCGACCAGGTCTATATCCCGGACCTGAAAGCCATTGCGTCGTTTTACAAGGAATGGACCTACGGTGGCGGCCTGTCGGGCAAGAACCTGCTGTCCTACGGCGATTTCCCCAATGTGGCCAATGACTGGTCGCAGGACAATATGCTCATGCCGGGCGGCGCCATTATCAACGGTGACCTGTCACAGGTGCACGAGGTGGACGTGCGCGACCCCGAGCAGATCCAGGAGTTTGTCAATCATTCCTGGTATACATACCCGGATGAAAGCAAGGGCCTGCACCCCTGGGACGGTATTACCGAATCCCGTTTCGAGCTGGGACCGGATGCCAAAGGCAGCAAGACCAACATCGAACAGATCGACGAAAATGCCAAGTACTCCTTCATCAAGGCACCGCGCTGGCGCGGCAACGCCATGGAGGTGGGGCCGCTGGCACGCTACGTGGTGGCCTACGCGCGCGGTGACGAGGAGATCAAGGAGCAGGTCGATGGCCTGCTGCACGACCTTGGACTGCCGCTGACGGCCATATTCTCGACCCTGGGCCGTACCGCGGCGCGTGGCCTCGAATGCTCCTGGGCGGTGCACAAGATGCGCTACGTGTTCGACAACATGATGGCCAACCTCAAGGCCGGCGACACTGCCACGGCCAACATGGACAAGTGGGAACCCGAAACCTGGCCGAAGGATGTCAAGGGCGTGGGTCACGTCGAGGCGCCACGCGGCGCGCTGGGACACTGGGTGCACATCAAGGATACGAAAATCGAAAACTACCAGGCCGTGGTGCCGACCACCTGGAATGCATCACCGCGCGACCCGGCCGGGAACATCGGTGCGTACGAAGCGGCGCTGCTGGGTACACCCATGGCCAATGCCGAACAGCCGCTGGAGATCCTGCGTACCATTCACAGCTTCGATCCCTGCCTGGCGTGCTCGACCCACGTGATGTCGCCGGCCGGTGAGGAACTGGCAACCGTCAAGGTGCGGTAGTGAGGCAGGATACCAGCAGAAGTCTGATTCATCCGTCATCCCGGTGCAGGCCGGCATGATGAAAGACGAATTGATCCGCGTTTCCCTGCAGGGAGGACAGCAACATGAACAGTAATGTGGCAAGTGGCGCGCACGATCCGGCCAACCAGAAAGCCGTGTATGTGTTCGAAGCGCCGGTGCGCCTGTGGCACTGGCTGCATACCTTCAGTTTCCTGACCCTGGCAGCGACCGGCTACCTGATCGCCAACCCCCTGCCGTCACTGGCAGGCGAGGCCAGTGATCATTTTCTCATGGGCAATATCCGCCTGGTTCACTTCATTTCGGCCTACGTCTTTGCCATCGGGTTTGCCGTGCGCATCTACTGGGCGCTGGTGGGCAACCGCTATGCCCGTGAAATCTTCTACCTGCCGTTCTGGCGGCTGGAGTGGTGGAAAGGCCTGTTCTACGAACTCCGTTTCTACCTGTTCCTGACGCGCAAACAGCACAAGACGCTGGGCCACAATGCCCTGGCGCAGACGGCGATGTTTTTCCTCAATACCCTGATGACCCTGTTCATGATCGGCACCGGCTTTGCACTCTACGGACAGGGGCTGGGTGAGGGCAGCTGGGCGGACCAGGGCTTTGGCTGGATTATTCCGCTGCTGGGTGGCGGTGAGGCGACCCATAACTGGCACAACATGGGCATGTGGATCATGCTCATGTTCGTCATCATCCACATCTACATGGCGGTGCGCGCCGACATCATCGGTCGGGAAAGCAGTGTCAGCACCATCATCGGTGGCTGGCGCACCTTCAGGGATGACCAGCCCTGATGCTCGCGGGTATGGAAACCGATACGCTGATCCTGGGCATCGGCAATATACTCTGGGCCGATGAAGGTTTCGGTGTGCGTTGTGTCGAAGCGCTCAACGCC
>DRQL01000272.1 GCA_011371465.1 Gammaproteobacteria bacterium
ACCTTCGGCGTGCTGTTACCCTCCTCTACACCGGAAGGGGCGGCACAACTGGCGCAACATGTGCACGAGGCCATCGCAAACACCGCTTTTGCCGACAGCCGCGGCGAAACACTGCATTTGAGTACCAGTATCGGTGTTGCCTGCCCGCCCCTGTCTGCCGTTCCTGATGCCGCGCAGTTGCTGGCCGGGGCCGAGAATCACCTGCAGGCTGCCCAGGATGCCGGCGGCAACTGTGTGCGGGGCGATGATGCGCCGGCTTCCCCGCCTGCACCTGAAACCGGTATTGCTGAAAATACAGCTGCACCGGAAACCGAAACTGCGCAACCACGTGCCCGGACAGCGGCCACCCCGGAAGAGGTGCTGCACGCCCTGCGGGCCCTGTCGGACGAACGCTGCCCGGAAACCGCTGCAGACGTACTGGCGCGTGCGGCCTTACCGCTGCTGGAGCACTGGAACCGGGCCAACCACCAACGCCACACGGGCTTGCTTGAGCAACTTGCCTGCGCACTGGATTCGGTCGCCACGGACAGCACTGCAGACACACCGACCGCCGATTCCGCCATCCACTCCTGACTACGGCCTGCGGCTCGCGGTATATCCGCGTGGCCGGATGGCGACGCTGCACAACACCCGGGTGCAACGCGTACCGTCGCGAACATACAGGCCATATTCGAATTCCGGGGTACTGCGACCGCGCCGCTCAAGATCCAGGCGGATCTGTTCCCGTTGCGCGGGGTCAAACTCAAAACGCAGCTCCAGGTCGGTATCGCCCGGGCGTTCAAAGTCCAGCGACAGGGTCCGGGTCCATACGCTGTAGCCGGGGAACTGCCTGGCACAGGCAAGGGCGGCCACCGGATCCGCAAGCGCGGCCTGGTAACCCCCGAACATGGCATCACCCAGGTTCCTGGAGCGGGCATTCAGGGGCAGGCGCAAACGCACGCGCATCCAGCCGTCGTCAAGCTCGACGACCTTGACGCCCATCAACCAGAACGGCGGATACCACTCCAGGCGGCGGCGGGCGGAAAGGAAGCGCGCCCGGCGCAGAAGTCGAAGAATATTAAATGGCATTCTGGATCGGATCGTTGCTTGTGCAGTACTATAACACCCTTCAGAAACTACCGGGCCGGCCACGACCATGCCATCATTCGACGCTGTTTCCGAAGTCGACCTCCAGGAAGTCACCAATGCGGTTGACCAGGCCAACCGGGAAGTCGGCAACCGCTACGACTTCAAGGGCTCGTGCGCAAGGATTGAGCGCCATGACGAACAGCTGGTCGCACGCGCAGACAGCGAGTTTCAGCTGGGCCAGGTCAAGGATATCCTGTACAAGGCGCTGGCCAGGCGCGGCATCGACCTGGGCTCGCTGAAAACAGGCCGGGTGGAAACGGCCAACAACCAGGCGCAACAGACCCTCACGGTCCGCCAGGGCATCGACAAGGACACGGCCAGAAAAATCGTCAAGCTGGTAAAGGAAGCCAAACTCAAGGTCCAGGTCAGTATCCAGGGCGACAAGGTGCGGGTCAGCGGCAAAAAGCGCGACGACCTGCAAAATGTGATCGCCCTTTTGAAAGAAGCGCCACTCGACCTGCCCCTGCAATACATCAATTTCCGGGACTAGTTCCGGGACTAGCGCCATCGCTGCAAGCCGCCGCCGGGGCGCCAATACCTTGACCCATCGCTGCAGGAGACAGCCTTTTATTGGCCATTCCATGCAAAATGCGGGCTAAACCGCTAGAATACGCGCCTCCGACAATCGGCAACCAACTCTGGCAAACCACATGACAACGGCACAGGCATTGACCCCGCAAAAACAAAACCGGTATTCACGCGAGGAGCTGCTGAAATGCGGTCATGGCGAGCTGTTCGGCCCCGGCAATGCCCGTCTGCCACTGCCGCCCATGCTGATGTTCGACCGCATCACCCGCATCGATGATACGGGCGGCGCCTACGGCAAGGGACAGATCATCGCCGAACTCGACATCAAGCCGGAGCTGTGGTTCTTTGCCTGCCACTTCGAATCAGATCCCGTGATGCCCGGCTGCCTCGGCCTGGATGCACTGTGGCAGCTCATCGGCTTTCACCTGGGCTGGCTGGGCGGGCCGGGTCGTGGCCGTGCGCTGGGTTCCGGTGAAGTCAAGTTCAGCGGCCAGGTGACCCCGGAGAACCAGCTGGTGACCTACCAGGTGGACCTGAAACGTGTCATCCAGCGCAAGCTGTTCATGGGCATCGGGGACGCATCCATGGCCGTCGACGGCAAGGAAATTTATCACGCCAAGAGCCTGCGGGTTGGCCTGTTTACCTCAACAGAAGATTTTTAGGATAGATAAGATTATGCGGCGCGTAGTAGTTACCGGTCTGGGAATCACCTCCAGCATAGGCACCAGTCAGCAACAGGTACTGGAATCCCTGCAACAGGGGAAATCCGGTATCGTATTCTGCCCCGAGTACAAGGAACTGGGGTTCCGCAGCCATGTCCACGGCGCAGTCGACCTTGACCTGGACAGCCTGATCAACCGCAAGCTGAAACGCTTCATGGGTGACAGCGCGGCCTACAATTACCTGGCGATGCAGGAAGCCATCGAGGATGCCGGCTTGACGGCAGAGCAGGTTTCCAACCCGCGCACCGGCCTGATCGCCGGTTCCGGCGGCACTTCCACGGAAAATGTCTCGCTGGCGGTCGACCTGATGCGTGAAAAAGGCGCCCGCAAGGTGGGCCCGTTCATGGTGCCGCGCACCATGGGCAGCACCAATTCGGCCTGTCTGTCGACCGCCTTCAAAATCAAGGGCGTGAATTACTCCATCAGTTCCGCCTGCTCCACCAGCGCACACTGCATCGGCAACGCCTCGGAACTGATCCAGATGGGCAAACAGGACATCGTGTTCGCCGGTGGCGGCGAAGAACTGCACTGGAGCCTGACACTGCTGTTTGACGCCATGGGGGCACTGTCTTCCAAGTACAACGATACGCCGGAAACCGCATCGCGCGCCTACGACGAAACCCGCGACGGCTTCGTCATCGCCGGTGGCGGCGGCATGCTGGTCATGGAAGAACTGGAACACGCCAAAGCGCGCGGCGCAAAAATCTACGCGGAACTGGTCGGCTACGGCGCAACGTCCGACGGCTACGACATGGTCCAGCCATCCGGCGAGGGTGCGGTACGCTGCATGCAACAGGCACTGGCCACCGTGGATACGCCGGTAGACTACATCAACGCACACGGCACCAGCACGCCGGTGGGTGATACCCGTGAACTGGAAGCCATCCGGGAGGTATTCCCGGACCAGGTTCCGCCCATCAGCTCAACCAAGTCCCTGACCGGTCACTCGCTGGGTGCGGCCGGCGTACAGGAAGCCATCTACAGCCTGTTGATGGTCAAGCACGACTTTATCTGTGCCTCCGCCAATATCGAGATACTGGACCCGGCCGCGGCGGACCTGCCGATCCAGTGCGAGCGCAAGGATAACGCCGGCCTGCGCACCGTCATGTCCAACAGCTTCGGTTTTGGCGGCACCAACGCCTCACTGGTGTTCAGGCGCTTTGAAGAATAGAGACTGAAGACCGGTCACCCGGCAGACTGGATTTCCTGCCAGCGGCGCTCCAGCCGCTCGGGCGACACCTTCACCGATGTTCCCAGCTGCTGGGCGAACAGGGATACCCGCAGCTCCTCGATCAACCAGCGGAAGGCTTCCAGTTCCGGACCGGACCGGCCACCGGCCAGCGCCTGCTCATAGCGCTCCTGGAAACGCCGCACCACGGCCGCCTGGCGGCGCTCCTGCCCGGCACGTTCCGCCAGCTTGTCCAGGCGCTGCAAGGCCGCACGCAGGTAACGCGCCAGGTGCGGCAACCACTGCACGGGCGTCGCACTGATAAATCCCGGGTAGACCAGCAGCCGCGCCTGTGCCTGCACTTCGTGGATGGCCGCCAGTAACTGCGGCGTAACCGCCCCCTTCAGTCGCCGGTTAAGCGTGTGCCAGGCCTGCAGTGCGTCGTAACTCCAGCCGCCGATCGCGCGCGCCCGTTCCGGCAACGCCCGCCGCCCGGCCTCAAGTCGCTGCTGAAAAACATCCGCGCTGCGTACGTCCGTTGCCTCATCGGCGAAAAAGGCTGCCTGCAATACGGCCTGCTCCAGATCCGCCAGCAACCCATCCGCGCCGCCCAGCGGGCTGAACCATACGCTCTGCTGCTGCAGGCCGGGCGCCACGCGCCGGATTTCCCGGACTGCACGCCCCGATTTTTTACGAAACAGCGCCAGTAAGCCTGCACGGTGCGCTGCCACGGCCTGCGGCTGATCGTCGAACAGGCGCAGTGCAATCGATCCTTTGTCGGCGACCAGGGCCGGATAGGCGCGCAGGGTCAGGCCGCCACTGTCCAGTTCGATGGCGTCCGGCAGGTCACCGAAATCCCAGTCCTGCACCTGTTTGCGTTCGTAGCGTGGATCGGCAACCCGTTCGAATCCGCGCCGGGCACGTTCACCGTATTGCGCCTGCAGGTGCTGCAGGTCGCGCCCGGTATCGAGCACCACGCCCTGCTCGTCATGCAGTTCAAAGCAGGCAAACAGGTGTTGCGGCAGCCGTTCCGGCCGCCAGGCGTCGGCAGGCACCGCTACCCCGGTCATGCGCTGCAACTGTTCCGCCAGCGCTTCCAGCAAAGGATGATCGCCCGCCGGCAAGGCAGCCACACAGGCATCCGCGAAATCCGGTGCCGGTACAAAATGGCGCCGCAGCGGTTTCGGCAGTGATCTGATCAACAGCACGATTTTCTCCCGCAACAGCCCGGGCACCAGCCAGTCGAAGTCACTGTCCCGCACCTGGTTCAGCGCGGTCAGCGGTAAGCGGACGCACAGGCCGTCCCCCGTCTCCCCCGGTGAAAAGCGGTATTGCACCGGCAGACACAGGCCACGCACTTCCAGCCATTCGGGAAACTGCTGCCCGGTGACTGCCTCTGCGCCGTGGTGCGTAATAGCCTCCCGTTCCAGGCACAACAGGTCCGCTTGCTCGTGTTCAACGTTCTTCCACCAGCGCTGGAAACTGTTGCCGTCATACACGGTGTCCGGTATGCGTTCATCGAAGAACCGGTACAGCTCGTCTTCGTCTACCAGCATGTCCCGGCGCCGCGCCCGGGCTTCCAGCTGTTCGATCGAGTCCAGCAGTTCGCGGTTATGACGCGCAAACCCGGCCCTGGTATTGAACTCGCCGGCCACCAGCGCGTGTCGAATGAACAATTCACGCGACAACGGCCGGTCGACGGGCCCGTAGTTCACCTTGCGCCGCTGAACCAGCGGCAAGCCGTACAGGGTGACGCGTTCGAAGGCCATCACCCGGGCACGTTTTTTCTCCCAGTGCGGTTCGGAGTAACTGCGTTTGACCAGGTGGCCGGCCAGCGGCTCGACCCACTCCGGCTCGATGGCCGCCACGGTACGCAGGTAGCGGCGACCGGTCTCCACCAGTTCGCCGGCCACCAGCCATTTCGGTTTCTTCCGGGCCGGGCCGGCGCCCGGAAACAGGGCAAATTTCAGGTTGCGTGCGCCCAGGTATTCCCCAGGCTCAACCTGCAGGGCAAGATTACCCGGCAGGCCGGTCAGCAAGGCACAGTGAATGGAGCGATAATCCGCGGCCTGCGTGTTACCGCCCAGCCCCATATCCCGGACCTGCGCCTGCAACTGCCGGTGAACATCCACCCACTCACGCATGCGCATGAAGGACAGGAAGTGCGTCCGACACCAGTTACGCAGTTTGTTCTGGCTCAGGTGGCCGGCCTGTTCCCGGTACGCGCTCCACAGGTTCAGAAAGGCCATAAAGTCTGACCGATCGTCCTTGAACAGGGCGTGTTTTTCGTCGGCCGCCTGGGCCCGGTCCAGCGGACGCTCGCGGGGGTCGATGGTTTCCAGCGCCGCCACGATCACCAGCACTTCCGACAGGCAATTCAGCTCACTCGCCGCCAGCACCATGCGCGCCAGCCGGGGATCCACCGACAGGCGGGCGATGTTGCGTCCCATCGACGTCAACTTCTGCTGCTCGTCCACCGCGCCCAGTTCGTACAGCAGCTTGTAACCGTCACGAATCAAACGCCGGTCAGGAGGATCGATAAAGGGGAAGGTTTCGATATCCCCCAGGCCCAGCACCGTCATGCCGAGGATCACTGCGGCGAGGTTGGTGCGCTGTATCTCGGGTTCGGTAAACTCCGCGCGCGACTGGTAATCGTCTTCGCTGTAGAGACGGATACAGATGCCCGCCGCCACGCGTCCGCAACGCCCGGCGCGCTGATTGGCCGATGCCTGTGAGACGGCTTCAACGGGCAGGCGCTGTACCTTGGTGCGGTAGCTGTACCGGCTGATCCGCGCCAGCCCGGTGTCCACCACGTAGTGAATACCGGGTACGGTCAGTGACGTCTCGGCCACGTTGGTCGCCAGCACGATGCGCCGTCCCCGGTGCGGCCTGAACACCTGGCTCTGGCGGGCAGCGGAAAGACGCGCGTACAGGGGCACGATTTCGGTGTGCGGGGGATGGTGCTTGCGCAACAGTTCGCTGCTTTCCCGGATAACGCGTTCGCCTGGCAGGAACACCAGCACATCACCCGGACCTTCCGCCGCCAGTTCATCCACCGCATCCAGCAACGCCTGCCCGCGCCCGCGGTCCTTCTGGTCTTCGTCCTCGCCGGTCAGCGGGCGGTAACGGATCTCGACCGGCCAGGTACGCCCCGATACCTCGATCACCGGGGCATCGTTGAAGTGCGCGGCAAATCGCTGCGGATCGATGGTGGCCGAAGTAATGATGATCCGGAGATCCGGTCGGCGCGGCAGCAGGCGTCGCAGGTAGCCCAGCAGGAAATCGATATTCAGGCTGCGCT
>DRQL01000273.1 GCA_011371465.1 Gammaproteobacteria bacterium
GGCAGGAAGGCGTAGATGATGGAATCCTGAATGCTGTAGAACCGCTGCTGCAGATTGGCGAGAATGACTTCCTGCTTCAGTTCGGGCTCGTTTCTCTCCTCCCAGGGCGTCAGGGTGATGAACACGATCGCCGTATTGGAAGAGGCCGTACCATCGATCAGGTTGAAACCGCCGAAGATAACCCAGTCCGCGACGCCCGGCGTGCCGGCAATGATGCCGTCGACGCGGTCCAGCACTTCGTTGGTACGCTCCTGTGACGCGGCGTCGGGGAGCTGCACGTGCACCATCATGTAGCCCTGGTCTTCGGTAGGTAGAAAGCCGGTGGGTAACCGCGTGAACTGCCAGCCCGTCAGCACAGCCAGACCCAGCGCCAGCAGCAACATGATGCCGGTGCGCCGCAGCAGGGTTTTGATCATACTGGTATAGCCGTTTTCAGCGCGGCTGAAAAAACGGTCGAAACCGCGGAAGAAGGCGTTTTTGTTTTCGGATGGCAGGCGCAGCAACATGGCCGCCAGCGCCGGGCTCAGGGTCAGCGCATTGATGGAACTGAAAATGGTGGCGACCGCAATGGTCAGTGCGAACTGCCGGTACAGTTCGCCGGTAATGCCGGGCATGAAGGCCGCGGGCACGAATACCGCCAGCAGTACCAGCGTGGTGGCCACGACCGGCCCGGATACCTCGCTCATGGCCTGGATGGCGGCCGCCTTTCTGTCCAGGCCGCGTTCCATGTGCGCAACGGTAGCCTCGATGACCACGATGGCGTCATCGACCACGATGCCGATGGCCAGCACCAGGCCGAACAGGGTCAGCATGTTCAGTGAAAAACCGATAGCCAGCATGACGGCGAGCGTGCCGACCAGCGACACCGGGATGGTCACCGAAGGGATCAGCGTGGCGCGCCAGTCCTGCAGGAACAGGAACAGCACCAGGGCCACCAGTGCCGTGGCCTCGATCAGGGTGATGAATACCTGCTTGATCGAGGCGTCGACGAACATGGTGGTGTCGTAGGGAATGGAGTACTCCAGTCCCTCCGGGAAGAACGCGCTCATTTCCTGCATCGCGGCGCGCACCCGTTTCGATACGTCCAGGGCATTGGAGCCCGGCAACTGGTAGACGGCGATACTGGCCGACGAGGCGCCGTTCAGTCGCGAGGTGATGTCGTAGACCTTGGCACCCAGTTCGACGCGGGCGACATCTTTCAGGCGGGTTATACGGCCACCCTCGCCGGTCTTTACAATGATGTCTTCGAACTGCTCGACGTCCGACAGGCGGCCGAGCACGTTGACGGTGTACTGGAAATTCTGTCCCTCGGGTGCCGGCGGCCGACCGATCTGTCCCGCGGCGACCTGGACGTTCTGTTCGCGAATGGCCGCGATCACTTCATCGGTAGTCATGCGGCGGGATTTGAGCTGTTCCGGGTCCAGCCAGATGCGCATGCTGTAGTCGCTTTCGGGGTAGATGCCGACGTCGCCCACGCCCGGGATACGGCTCAGCGTATCCTTGATGTTAAGCGTCGCGTAGTTGCTCATGTAGAGCTCGTCGAAACGCTCATCGGGCGAATACAGCGAGGCGATGAGGATGATGTTGGGCGATTTTTTCTTGGTGTTCACGCCCTGCTGGGTGACTTCCGGCGGCAGCTTCGGCTCGGCCAGGGTGACCCGGTTCTGTACCAGGATGTTGGCCATGTCCAGGTCGGTACCCACCTCGAAGGTCACCGTCAGGGTGTAGGAGCCGTCACTGGCGCTGACCGAGGACATGTAGATCATGTTTTCGACGCCGATCACTTCCTGCTCGATCGGCGCGGCAACGGTCTCGGACACCACGGCCGCATTGGCGCCCGGGTAGAGTGCTTTGACCTCGACCGTGGGCGGGGTGATTTCCGGGAACTGGGCGATGGGCAGGGCGCCTACCGATATGCCGCCGGCAATCAGGATCAGGATGGATATGACGCTGGCAAAGATCGGGTGTTCGATAAAGAATTTGGAAAACATGGTCGTTCGGTTCCCGGTCCCGTTACTCGGATCCGGCTTTGCCGGATTCGCTGTCCGGTTCGGAACGTTTGACCTGTGCGTCCCGCTCGGCCTGTTCCGCGGCCTGTTTCAGTGCGGAGGCGGTAAGGCTGGCCATTTCCACGGGTTGCGGTGTTACCTTGCGGCCCGGTCGTGCACGCTGCAAGCCCTTGACGATGACCCGGTCGTCCTTGCGCAGTCCCTCTTCGATCACGATCAGGCCGTCCCTGCGCTGGCCGGTACGGACTGCACGCCGCTCTACCATGTCTTCGGAGTTGACCACCAGCAGGTAGGTGCCGCCCTGGTCGTTGCCGATGGCCCGTTCGCTGACCAGCGGCATGTCCGGCCGGGTGCCGGTTGGCATGCGGATACGGGTAAACAGGCCGGGCAGCAGGGCGGGCACTGCGCCGGGGTTCTCAAAGCTGCCGCGCAACTGGAGGGTGCCGGTTTCCGGGTCCACGCCCGACTCGGAGAAGTCGAGAACCCCTTCGTGCGGGAAGCCTTCTTCGTCAGCCAGTCCCAGGAAGAGCGGTAAATCGATCTCCTGGCTGCTGGCCCGGTCCGGGTCGATGCCCCTGGCTTCGACGGCTTCCCGGTAGATTTTCATGACCCGTAACAGGTCGCGTTCATTGAGGTTGAAATAGGCGTATATGGGGTTATACAGGGTAACTTCCGTCAGCACAGTTGCTTCGCCTTCACCGACCAGGTTGCCAACGTCGACCAGGTTGCGACCGACGCGCCCGCTCAGTGGCGCCGTTACCTGTGTATAGCCCAGGTTGAGTTCCGCGCGCGCCACCTTCGCTTCCGCGCGCAGAATCTCTGCGCTGGCCAGTTCTTTTTCGACCCGCCATTTCACCACGTCCGCTTCCGCGCCGGCTTTCTTTTTGAACAGCGTCTGGGCGCGGTTGTATTCGATCCGGGCCCGGTCAAAGTGGGATTTCGCGCCGGCCAGTTCGGCCCGGGCGGCCTGCAGGTCGGCTTCGTATTCAGCCGGGTCGATGACAAACAGCAGGTCGCCTTCGTTGACCAGGGTGCCCGGGACAAAATGCATGCTCTGCAGGATCCCCGATACCCGGGCGCGGGCTTCGGCTTTTTCCGAGGCGACCAGCGTGCCGGTGAACTCCAGATAATCGGTAATATTCTCAATCAGTGGCAGCGCCACGGTGACCCCGGGAGGCGGTGGCTCGACATAGGTATTCGATTCGCAGCCGGCCAGCAGAAGGACAAACAGAAAGGCGCCGGCCAGCAGGCTGGTTCTGGCAGTTTTCCCGGTCAAAATTATTCTCCGATTCCGGTCATAAGGGTGCGTGCAGGTTGACAAAAGACCGGCATAGCAGCGTTACTGTAGCATCTATCCGGATCACTGGTAAGAGCGCCCGGCCGCAGTGCACACCTGTGCCGCGGTACACTTTCCGCCCGTTTCGTATGCTAGACTCTCGCGCGCCGAATCCGGCGTGTGGGCAGGGTGCCCGTGCACCGGGTTTTTGTTAGAGGAGGTATGCTATGACGCGGCCCACCCGGGTGTTTATGTGGATGATCCCGTTTCTCGGCCTGGTCGGCCTGGCGGTGGTATTGCTGATGGGACCCCTGTCGGATGCGTTCCTGTCCAACCCGGTATTCAACGCCATCATTCTCACCGTGTTCCTGGCCGGTATCGGTATCAATTTCCGGCAGGTCAGCATGCTTTCGCCCGAAGTCGAATGGATCAATCATTTCCGCGGCAAGCGCAAGCGGTTCTGGCGATCCGCCCCGGGTGAACCACGCCTGCTGGCGCCGCTGGCGAAGGCATTAGGGCAACAGGACAAGGACCTGATCAGCCTTTCCCCCGTGTCGCTGCGTTCCCTGCTCGACAGCGTGCGCCTGCGGATCGACGAGCTGCGCGACGTGTCGCGGTACATGATTGGTTTGCTTATTTTTCTCGGTCTGCTGGGCACGTTCTGGGGCCTGCTGATCACGGTCAGCGCGGTTGGTGACATGATTGGCGGCCTGGCCGGCCAGGGCGTCGACAACGGCCTGGTGTTCGGCTCCCTGCTGGAAGGGCTGAAACAACCGCTGTCCGGTATGGGCACCGCCTTCAGTTCATCCCTGTTCGGTCTGGCCGGATCACTGGTGCTGGGTTTCCTCGACCTGCAGGCCGGTCACGCACAGAACCGTTTCTACAACGAGCTGGAAGACTGGTTGTCCGGTGTGACCCGGCTGAGTGGCGCGCAGATGATCGGCGAACGTGAACTCAGTGAGCCCACCTACATCCACGCCATGCTGGAACAGACGGCGGAGACGCTGGACAAGCTGCAGCGTAACGTCATGCGCGACGAGGCCCAGCGCCACCTGGTGGGAGACCAGATCCTGAATCTCGGTCGTGAACTGGCGGCGTTTACCGATCTGTCGCGGGAAGAGCAGCGCGTGGTGACGGCGCTGGCCCGGCGCCAGGACGAACTGGTGCCGGCGCTGGAAAGGCTGGTGGACACGCGCAGTGAAATCGACGCTTCCATGCATGAACATGTCAGGGAACTATCCAGAAATATCAAGAGATTAACAGAAGAACTTGAGATCGGGCGTGAATACATGGCGGAAGAGATCCGGGATGAGCTGCGCCTGATCGGCCGGGCGATTTCCGCGGAAACCCACGAGCGCACGCGGTTGCGCAAGAAGCGGGCCGGGTAGGGGGTAGCGTATGCTGGTTGCCAGCCGCCGCCGTCGCACGGTCGATATCTGGCCGGGTTTTGTCGACGCGCTCGCCGCCTTGCTGATGGTGGTGATGTTTGTCCTGCTGCTGTTCTCGGTGGGGCAGTTCCTGTTGTCAGACGCCCTGGTAGGACGGGATGCAGCGCTGGATCGCCTGCACGGGCAGATGGCGGACCTGAGTGAAGTGCTGGCGCTGGAGCGCAAGGACAAGGCTGCGCTGCAGCAGCGCCTGTCCAGACTGACGGGTGAACTGGAGGTTACCGTCAAGGCGCGCGATACCCTGCAGGCGCAGGTTGGCGAGATGACCCTGCAGGCGCAGGACAACGCGGACACCATCGAAAAACTGGGCGGTGAACTGGAACTCGCTCGCGCTTCGATCGCCTCCGGTGAGCAGACCCTGCAGCAGCAGCGTGAGACCATCACCGGCCTGGAAGCAGAACGTAGCCAGCTGCGCGCCGAACTGGAAACCGGCCGTGAGGAACTGGCCAGGCAGAAAGCGCTGGGTATAGAGGCGCAGCGCAGGGCCACTGAACTGGATGCGCAGATTGCGGCGCTGAACGAACAGCTGGCACGACTCAACCAGGCGCTGGAAGCATCGGAAGCTGTAGTGCAGGAAAAAGACCTGAAGATCGAGGACCTTGGCCAGCGCCTGAACCTGGCCATGGCGAACAAGGTCGAGGAACTGGCGCGCTACCGTTCGGAGTTTTTCGGCAAGCTGCGCGAGGCTCTGAAAGACAACCCGGACGTGCGAATCGAGGGCGACCGGTTCATCCTGCCCACCGAAGTGCTGTTTTCTTCCGCGTCGGCCGACCTGGACCAGCAGGGTCGCAAGGGGATCGGCACCGTGGCGCGGACCCTCAAGGACATCACGGCAAAGATCCCCGCTGATATCGACTGGGTGCTGCGGGTCGATGGACACACGGACCGCAGACCGATCCGCAAGGCGTTCCCGTCCAACTGGGAACTGTCTTCGGCGCGCGCCATCAGTATTGTGAAATACCTGATCGGGGAAGGCATCCCCGCCGAACACCTGGTGGCGGCCGGGTTCGGCCAGTACCACCCGCTGGACCCGGCCGATACGGCAGAAGCCTACCGGCGTAACCGGCGCATCGAGCTGAAACTCACCAGCCGTTAGCGGGCGGGAGCGCGGGCCTTCGGCGCAAAAGCCGGGTGTGCTTTCGCGGTCAAGGGGATCGCTCCTGCGGGGTGTCGGTTGCCACAGCATCTTTGCGCAGAAAGGCGCTTGCCAGCTGCAGGACCAGGTAAAAAAAAGCCAGTGTGAACAGCGCCAGCAGTACCGCCAGCCAGGCGAACAGGTCCGGCGCTTTCATCAGCATGGTCATCAGGGATTCCTCGTAATAGAAAAACCACTGGTGGCCCTCGGGAAACACCAGCGTGTGCCAGCGGTAGAACTGTTTCTCCGCACCGGAAACGCTGA
>DRQL01000274.1 GCA_011371465.1 Gammaproteobacteria bacterium
GCTGCACTTCCTCGACCGGCTCACCGTCCGTGAGCACCTGGATCTGCTCACCATACACCCGTACCACGGTACGGCACGGCAGCCCTATGATCGAATAACGGCCCCACTTCTCGCCCCCCTGCACGGACTCGAACAGGTAGGAATACGGGCCGTTGGCCAGCTTCAGGTAGGTGCTTAAGGGCGTATCGAGATCGGCCAGCACTTCGCGGGTTACCGGAATGCGGTTATACCCTTCGCCGGCCAGTTTTTTAACGTGTTCAGGAGTCATGGTCTTCACCGTTGAGACATTTTTTATGCACGAGCCACACAGACAGACAGCGGATCAGGACCACCATCGCTCCCTGTGTGCGTGTAAATCAGTCTCTGCGGTGAAGTTCATGCAGCCTGTTCCAGTTCGGTTTTCAGGTGGGCGAGCGTCTCTATCACGACATCCGGCTCTGCAACGCGGATGTCCTCGCCATGATTGTAGCCGTAGGGCAGGCAGGCGATCTGGAAGCCCGCCGCGCGCGCGGCCCTGACGTCGCTGATAGAGTCACCCACCATCAGCGACCGTGCAGGTTCAACCTTAAAGAATTCTGCCGCGTGCAGCAATGGCGCGGGGTGGGGTTTTTTGTGCTCCAGCGTATCGCCGCATATCACGATGCTGAAATAGTCGTGTATGCCCAGGTCCCTGAGCAGCGGGATCGTAAACTGTTCCGCCTTGTTGGTAACGCAGCCCAGGGCGTAAGCGGACGCCCTGAGGTAATCGAGACCCTCCATGACACCGGGGTACAGCAGCGAACGCTTTGACGTGTTCTCGGCATACAGTTCCAGGAAAACGGGGTAGGCTCGCCTGAACTCCGCTTCGTCCGGCTCTCCGTCCAGCCGGCCGATCAGCGCACGGCGCACCAGCCGCTCGACACCGTTGCCGACCCAGTCGCGCACCCGGCTTTCCCCCCAGGGCTCACGCCCCAGGTGACGCATCATCTCGTCCACGCAAAACGCCAGGTCCGGCACGCTGTCGACCAGCGTGCCGTCCACGTCGATGAGAATCATGTCCGGTTTGCGAATAGCCAATGGACGGTACCCCGGTTTGCTCAGCCGGCTTTGGCCAGCTCGTCGCGCATCGCCTTGACGACACTGTCGTAGGTATTGGCATCGCTGTCGCTGGCCGCACCGAAAATCGCGGAACCGGCCACGAAGGTATCCGCGCCCGCCTCGGCGATTTCACGGATGTTGTCGACCTTCACGCCGCCGTCGATCTCCAGGCGGATATCCCGCCCGGAGGCATCGATGATCTTGCGCGCTTCACGCAATTTATCGAGCGTAGCCGGGATAAAACTCTGGCCGCCGAAACCGGGGTTGACCGACATCAGCAGGACCATGTCCACCTTGTCGAGCACGTAGGTCAGGTAATCCAGCGGTGTAGCGGGGTTGAATACCAGGCCCGACTTGCACCCTTCCCCCTTGATCAGTTGCAGGGTGCGGTCGATGTGCTCGCTGGCTTCCGGGTGAAAGGTGATGTAGCTGGCGCCCGCTTTGGCGAAATCAGGAATCAGCGCATCCACCGGCTTGATCATCAGGTGCACATCGATTTCGGCGGTCACGCCGTGTTTGCGCAGTGCATCACATACCAGCGGGCCGATCGTCAGGTTGGGCACGTAGTGGTTGTCCATGACATCGAAATGCACGATGTCTGCTCCGGATTTGAGCACGTTATCCACTTCTTCGCCCAGGCGGGCAAAGTCCGCGGACAGAATAGACGGGGCAATCTTGTAATCTGGCATAATCCGGGCCTCTTTAAAATTTGGAATCTGCGGGTAAAATCAAGACCGCGCACTTTACCCGAACAGCGAAAGCTTTGCAGCCCGGCAACACCCGCACGCCCGGCACAACGATGGAGCCTCTCCCGGGCGAAACAAGCAGGGAACCTCTGATCAATCCGCTTTCCGTCATACCGGCGTATGCCGGAATGCAGTGGTTTCAATGGCGTGGATACCCGCATACGCCGGCATGCCGAATCAATCAGAAGCCCCCTAATTTATTGTTATCACAAGATTTTATTGATCCTGCCCGGAACGTAACGGATTCATGGCCGCCACGCCTGCAGCTGGTTACAATGCCGGCCTGACAACCAGTGAAGGTAGATCACCATGACCACAGCCAGCCTGGCCATCGTCCTGCACATCCTTTCCGCAGTCCTGTGGGTAGGCGGGATGTTTTTTGCCCACCAGGTCCTGCGCCCGGTGGCCGTTCAACAGCTCGAACCACCGCAGCGCCTGAAACTCTGGACGCAGGTATTCAGGCGTTTCTTCCCCTGGGTATGGGTGTGTATTGTACTGCTGCCACTGAGCGGCTACTGGATGGTATTCAGCCTGTTCGGCGGCATGGCGAACGTCGGCCTGCACATTCACCTGATGCAGGGGCTTGGGTGGCTGATGATCCTGTTATTCCTGCACCTCTATTTCGCACCGTTCCGGCGCCTGAAGGAAGCCGTGATCACCGAACAGTGGCCGGAAGCCGGCAAGCGGCTCAACCAGATCCGCATCATCGTAGGCATCAACCTCAGCCTCGGCCTGCTCGTCATTGCCATTGCCGCCGGCGGACGCTACCTGTAACCCCGGTGAGAAATGCGGGCTAGCCGCGTGACGCCTTCACCAGGTCGTAGGCTTTTTTGATCTCCTGGGTTTTTTCCGTCGCCAGCCGGATCATTTCCTCAGGCAGGCCCTTGGCCACCAGCTTGTCCGGGTGGTGCTGGTTCATCAGGCGCCGGTAGGCCTTTTTCACTTCCGCGTCACTGGCAGATCGCTCCACGCCCAGGATTTCATACGCCTCCTGCAGTGACGCACCGGGCGATGCGGTCGCATCCCCACCGAAGCCACCGCCACCGAAGTGCCGGGCATTGCGCACCAGCGCCTCGATGTGCCGGAACTCCAGGGTGGTGAACCCCAGCGCCTGACGGACCTGTTCCAGCACCCCGCGTTCCGCGCTGTCCAGCTTGCCGTCCGCGTGCGCTGCATGCATCAGGATCTCGACAAACATCTGCATCAGGTTGCGGCGCCGGTGACACTCCTGGCGAAACTGGCGCAACACATCCTGCAGCGGGAAACCGGGTTGCTTGCCCTGGTTGAACAGGCCGATGGCTGCTTTCCGCATCTGCTCATTCAGGTTCATACGGCGCATGACGTCGCGCGCCACTTCGATCTCGTCCGGGGAAACCCGCCCGTCCGCCTTGGCCAGATGACCCATCACCGAAAACAGCGCGGTAAAAAACGCGGTCTGCACACGCTCCTGCGCACCGGGTTTAAACTGTGCGCCCAGGTTGCTGCCCAGCCCCCGGTCAAAGTTGTGCCCCAGCGCAGCGCCGATCAACGCGCCCAGCGGCCCGGCCAGCAGGTAGCCGAAGGCTCCGCCCAGTACCTTGCCCCACCAGCTCAAGACGACGCCCCGTTATCTTCGAACATTCTAATGTAATGATCGATGGCCGCACTGATGCGGGCACAGAGGTCCTGCGCCTGCGCGGCGTCGCTGCCGACTGCATCGGGGAAAGCCAATAGTTCGACACCCTGCGCCCGGGCGGCGTCCTGGTCCAGCTGTGCGCAGGCTTCATCTGCCGCGACAATCAACTTCAGGCGCGGCATTTTTTCCAGTTGTGTCCGCGTGATAGCGCTGGACAGCACCACCAGGATGTCGCTCTTCCAGCAGCGCAGCGTGATCTCGCCTGCGTCCAGTTGCGGATACTGTTCCCAGCTGTATTTTGCGGTTTTCAGCGGCGGAAACTCGACGCCCGCAGGTAACTGCGCTCCGTCGACGACAGCAACATTCATCGTCATACCCTGACCCTCAAATCTCATCAAAATTGTTTGCTTGCAATAGCAGATTTATGCGCCTATAAATTCAGCAAGGTCGAGAGAAGACGGTTATCTGCTGTATGCCAAAACAAGGGCTGCACAACTGCGAAGTATCAGCAGTTTGATCAAGGAGGTAAACCCGTTATGAATTTTGAGTATGCACCGAAGGTTGGTGACTGGTACAAAAACACCGTTGGCGACGCATTTGAAGTGATTGCCCAGGATGATGACGACGACACCCTGGAACTGCAATATTACGACGGCACCCTGGAAGAACTCGACACCGAAAGCTGGGAATCCATGCGCCCTGTGCCCATCGAACCACCGGAAGACTGGCGTGGTTCCATGGATATCGCACCGGAAGATACCCACACCCCGGAAATCTGGTCGGAGACGGAAGACTGGATGCGTGCGCTGGAACGCCTGGATGGCTTTCCACCCTGAGAGCGGCGGCAGGCAACTTTAGCCGGCCTGCCTGTCTAACTAAAACAGCGGTTCCACAATCGAACCTGTCAGGTGACAAGGAGGCATACCATGAGGCGCAGACTCTATTTCCTGTTACCCGGAACAGCGCGTGCACGACAGGTGGTCGACGAGCTGTTGCTGGCGCGTATCGATGATCACCACATTCATGTCATTGCCAAAGAAGGCACCCCGCTCGGGGATCTGCCGCAGGCCAACCTGTTGCAACGCAGCGACCTGGTGCACGGTATCGGGCTGGGGCTCGGCGTAGGTGGCGCCACCGGCATTCTCACCGGCCTGATCGCCATCGCCTTTCCCCCGCAGGGGATCACACTCGGTGGCTGGACACTGCTGGTAACCGCCCTGGCCGGCGCGCTGATCGGCGCCTGGGTGGCCGGCATGATCGGCACGGATATACCCAACAGCCAGCTCAGGGAGTTTGCATCGGCGGTGGAAAACGGACAGGTGCTGATGATGGTCGACGTTCCCCGGGAGCAGGTCGAAACCGTCACCAACATGATCAAACTGCACCATCCCGAAGCAGACATGCACGGTATCGATCCCAGGATACCGGCCTTTCCCTGATCACCTCGCCACAAATTTCCAGTAAAAACAGGGCGCCGTGAACGGCGCCCTGTTTTTGTCTGCTGGTCGGCATATAACTTGCTGGAATTACAGATGAACTCGCCGGATTTAATGTTTGCAGTCCGGCGCCGATAGTAGATTTGAAGGCTGGGTTATCAGCTGCGACACCTTAAGGAGGTGCGCCATGACACGTATACTGGATATGGCAAGCGGTGCTGAATATCGCGGAGAAGAGCTGAGTTTCCCGCGCGCAGAGGTCTCAACACCCGCCGGCCATTCAGCGGACCTGGAACGGCAGTCGCAACTGCAACTCGCCACGCTGGAAATCGCACCCTCGCGACAGCCGGCTTCCATCGACATGGCCGGCCTGGATATCGAAAAACTGCTGCAATCGATTCAGGACTGAAACCACCGGATACCGGCCGGAGCCGTGGCACGGCTCCGGCTTTTTGTTTCTGCACCCCGCAGCCACTGGCGGACGCAGCTGCAACGCTCCAGTCCGGAAAGGTGCGGATCACTCCAACCGAACGGACACCTCGTCATTGCGGACTTCTACCTGCAGCGCGGTCAGCGCACGGCCTGCACAGGGTCCGGCGATACAGACACCATCCTCGATACGAAACAGGGCATCATGCGTAGCACACTGGATCAGGTCACCGTCCAGGTTCAGGAAGCGGTCCGGCACCCAGTCGAGCGGTCCACCGGTGTGAGGACAGCTGTTGCGGTAGGCGGTGATCCGTCCCTGGTGATGCACCAGGAAAATATCCTCGGCAGCAGCGCCGTTGTGCAGCGTAAAACCGCGACTGCCACCTTCCGGCAGGTCGGCCAGACGACACACTTTCTGGAGAGATTCAGACAATGGAGGTACCGGGCTACGGGCCAGTACCCAGACTAGCCGCCGGTCGCGCGGATTACAAACCCTGGCGCACGACCCGGAAACCCAGGTTGTCCAGCCGGGTATCGGGCGGGCGCTGATCGCGACTGGCACTGCGCAGCAGGTCAGCCGGGCTGCTGTAGCTGCCACCACGTACGACGCGGGAAGAACAATCACCGCCGACCACCGCAGCGCCGTCGGCAGGCGCATCCGCGTAGCCGGCCACGTAGCAGTCCTGCACCCATTCCATCACGTTGCCGGCCATGTCGTGCAGGCCGAATCCACTGGCAGCGAAACTGCCCACCGGCGCAGTACGGGTCCCCGACCAGCGGCCACCACAGTCAAAGCAGTTGGCGTGATTCTCACCTACTTCGTTACCCCACCAGAAACGCTTGCTGCTACCGGAACGGGCAGCGAACTCCCACTCGGACTCGCTGGGCAAACGGTAGTACTGCCCGGTCTGCGACGATAACCACTGCGTGTAGGCCACCGCGTCCTGCCAGCTGACGTTGATCACCGGGCGCGATGCGCGTCCCCAGCCCTGGTCGGACGGTCTGCGGCGTCCGGTTGCCTGGGCAAAACGGTCATACTGCGCAAACGTCACTTCATTTTTGCTGATCGCAAAGTGCGCCAGCCGAACCGGGTGCTGCGGGCGCTCATCGAATTCGGCGGAACTGGCACCGCTTCCCATGACGAAGCGGTCGGACCGCAGGGAAACCATCAACGGCCCGTTGCTGCCGTCGGACAGGGTGTCCCGGAAGGTACTGGCGGGTTGATTGACGCGCGGCTGCACCGGTTCCGCACTGGCGGCGACGTCCTCTGTCCGGGCTTCCTCCGCGACTGGCTCTGCCGGCACCTGCGCAGACGGCGGCGCTTCTTCAACGGGCGGCTGAACCGCCGGCTTCGCCGGAACCACAGACGTTCCCTTTGCAATGGCCGGTATATTCTCCGGCACCCTGGCGGCCGGTGCGGGCACAGCGCCAGGCGGCGCGGTTTCCGATGACCGGTGACCTGCTTCCAGGCGTTCTTTTTCTGCGTCACCGTTCGTTTCAGTACGCTCTTCCTCGACCGCAGTCGGCGCCGCTGCCGGCATCCTGGCCGCAGAAGATTCCGACTGCGGACCCGTCAGCCACCAGGCGCCCGTCGCCAGCACAGCGCCGGCCACCAGGCCCGACAGCAAGCCCTTCCAGCTCCCGGAACGACCGGCCTCCGCGCGCGAACCGGACGGCTCATCCTCCTCGACCAGTAGCACTGTGGCGTGCCCGGGCTCATCGGAGCTTTCCTCCGGAACCTCGATATCGGGTACCAGCAGGGCGGATGCGTCCGGGTCATTCTCGTCCAGTGAGGGGATATGCCCCCCCTGGACACCTGCGGAGGCACCCGAACCGGCCTGGTTCAACTGCACCTGCAGCTGCTCCACTTCACGTTGCAGCGCCTGCACCTGCTGCTCCGCCTGGGTGCGCAGGCGCACGGCCACTTCAACGTTCTGCCGAGCCTGTTCCAGTTCCTCGTCCTGCACACCGGCATTGTCAGCGGTCGCCTGCATATCCACCAGGCTGCGCGTCACCTCGGCTTCGGCACGCAACTGGTCGATCTCCTTGCGCGCCAGTTGCTCGGCCTGCTGCTTCTCGGCCAATGCCCGCTCCAGCTGCTGCACCTGCTCCTGCAGGGGCTGCAAGCGGCCCGCAGCCTCCTCCGAACCGGCCTGTGCTGACCGGACCGCCTCACGCAGTTCCTCGAGTTCCTGGTTCTGTACCGTCAGCTGTTCCTGGCTCTCGTTGCGCTCGGCGCTGACCGTGGCCAGCTGCTCACGCAGGGCCTGCTGCGCCTGCAGTTCCTTGTCCAGCCGGACGGCCATCTCGTCGTTGGCCGACTGGTTGGCTTCCAGCAGCTGCTGCTCCGCCTCGCGGGCGCTCTGCCGGGCCTGTTCCAGCTGCTGTGCAAGTTTTTCGCTTTCGGCCTGTTCGTTTTCGAGCTGGGCGCTGCGTTCGCCGAGCTTGATCTCCAGGTCATCGCGCAGGCGCTCACCGTCCCTGATCTGCGCCTGCAAGGCTTCCAGTTCGGCGCCCAGCGCGGCGCTGGAATCACCGGCGGCGTTCTTCAGCTCCTTTTGCAGGCGCAGCACTTCGGTTTCGTGGTCATGGCGGGCACGTTCCAGGTCACGCTCTGCCTTGCGCAGGGTCTCCAGCAGCCGCCGGTGCTCACGCTGGACGTTATCGCGTTCCCCCTGGGCACGGACCATGGCTTCGCGCACGCCGTTGATTTCGGACTGGTGCTCACGGTCTGCCGCCTGCAGCCGGGCATCCAGTTCCGCTGCACGCTTTTCGGCCTCCGCCGCCTGTGTGCCGGCCTGTTGCAGCTGCTGCTGCAGGTCTTCCCGGTCGGAGCGCGCCTGTTGCAGCTCCTGCTGTAACTGCTTCACACCCTCCTCGTCCTGCTGCTCACGCTCACCGGCGGCATCCAGCTGTGCCTGCAAGGCCTCCAGTTGCCCGGTCAGTTCATCCCGTTCCGTGGAGAACCCCGCCTGCAACCGTTCCAGTTCGTCCGCAGCCTGCTGTTGTGCCTGGTCGAGCTGTTGCTGCAGGCGCTGCTCGCGTTCAGCGGCCTGTTGCAGTGATTGCTCGTATTCCTTCCGTTCCTGTTCAACCGCCTCCAGTTTCGCTTCCAGTTCCGAATTTATCCGCTGGCTGGATTCGGCCTGTTCGGTAACGGTCCCCTGCTGCTGTTCCAGTTCGCGGTTACGCGTCTCCAGCTCCGTAAACTGCTGCTGCAAAGCGGCATGTCGGCGCTGTTCTTCCTGCAGCGCCTCCTGCGCGGCATCCAGTTCGGCGCCCATCCCGGATTGCCGTGCATCCTGTTGCTCCTGCAAGGCGCCCAGCTGCTGCCGCAACGCCTCCAGCTCCCTGACGGCCGCGTCCCGCTCACCGGCCACCGCGCTGGTGCGCTGGCCGAGTTGCTGGTAGTCATCGCGTACCCGGACCAGCTCCTGCTCCTGTTCGCGCAGCCGCTCCTGGTGTTCCTGCTGCTGCCGTTCCAGCCGCTGCGCCATGTGCGCGAGTTCCTGGTTCAGCGCCTCGCTCCGCCCGTCTGCCGACTGCTGTAACTGCGACAGGGTGGCACGCAGGCGATCGAGTTCTTCCTGCACAAGACTATGTTCACTCTGCAGCGACTCGAGCTGCTGACGGCTGGAGGCCTGCTCCTGGCGGGCACTGTCCAGCTCGGCCTGCAACCGGTTCTTCTCCTGCCCGGTATGTTGCGACAGTTCCCTGAGCTGCTGTTGCTGTTCCGCCAGCTCGGACTGCAGTTTTTCCAGCTGCCGTGTCGCTGCCGACTGCCCGTCCTGGTGCCGGTCCTGGAATTCTTTGAGCCTCGTTTCCGCCGCCCTGAGTCGCTTGCCGGCTTCGTCCAGTTGCTGCTGCAGGGCGATTTTTTCGGTCTCTACCGCCGCGATCTTGTCGATCAGCGCGCTGTCAGCGGCACTCGCGTGGTGATCCCCCGCCTGATCCGCAGGGGGCTCCTGCGCAACTGCGCCGTCCGGCTCGAAGGGGATAATCTCGGCATCCGTTTCCACCGCTGCAGCGGTGCGCTCACCGGTCAGCATGTCATCCGGGACTTCCGCCAGTCCGTTTTTCAGGACGTGGACATCCAGGCCCTGCTGGCTTAACAGGAAGGCCCCGGTAGCACTGCGCCGGCCGGTATCGCAGCACACCAGGTAGGGAGTACCCGCATCCAGCGCGGCGCACTGCTCCCGCAGGGCTGACAATGGCAGGTTGATACTGCCTTTGATGGCCTGGTTGCCGAATTCACCCGGCAGCCGCACATCCAGCCACTGCGCACCCGCGGCAGCCAGTTGCTGCGCTTCGGGAAACGCGATTTCCTTTACCAGGGGCTCGCGTAGCAGCTCGTTGAAATCGTCCTTGGACAGCCGCATCAGCGATCCGTCCGTGACCATCGTCACTGATGCATTGCGCCGGGTACCGGAAACCAGCGCGTCTTCACCAAAGCACGCACCTTCTCCCAGCTCCGCCAGCAGCACCTCCTTCGCGCGTGCAGAGGGCTTGCGGGTCACGGCCAGGCGGCCGCTCTTGACGATGTAGAAAAAATCACCTTCCTCGTCCTGCCGGACGATGGTTTCACCGGCACGGGCAGTGATAGACTCCAGGCGCATCAGCAACTGGTGAATGTTGGCCGGCGGCAGTTGCAGGAACGCCTGCGACTGCAACATGCGGGTCATCCAGTCATCGTCATCCTGGGCATCGATTTCCACCACATCGTAGCCTGCGGATTCATCCCAGGTAAGCAACACGTCGAGCAGACTGGAGTCAACACGCGCCACCGTGACCTTGCCGGATGCGCGTGCGGACAGTTGACGGGGCTGTTTGTGCGCCAGCGGATGCAGGGCGGCCTCACTGCCGGCATGCACCGTGCTGACCACCTCCCGCCCGTTACCAAGCAGTTCGATACTGCCCTGTAACAGGTATACGGACTGGTAGTCTCGATCTCCGCTCCTGAACAGGTAGCGGCCAGCGCGCACTTCCTCGATAACCGCTTTACGGGTGATCTCTTCGATATGCGCGGCCGACAGGGCGTTGATGGGAACGAGATCCCGTAACACTTTCTTATCAATGAGTTTTTTTGCCGCTCCCATGCTGTGCTGATCCGTCCGTTCCGAGGTTCTGAAGGGGCTTTCCGGGCGCCCGCAGCGGGACCGGCGCGGGCCCTGCCACGCTCCCCTGCTATCGGCCAGAGCGGTTAAAATCTTAGCCGCGCAACGCACTCCCGGAATGTGAAACCGCTCACGAATCGGTCGATTCACAGGCGGCTGCCCGAGCGGGTAAAAGCGTTGTTCAGAAACAGCCGGTGGCGCCATGTTGAGCGCCCTGTCAGCACACACCCTGCGCGTTGTATATTTTTTGTTCAGTTACGCAGATCCGCTACCGCCACTGGCAGTCCTGTTTGCCGACCACACCCTGCCGCTATCGTTTTTATACACCTCGTTGCTGCTGATGATTCCGCGCTCGCGCATAAAGGAAACCTGTGTTCGTGTAATACGCAGGCTGCATCTGACCCTGTTTTTTACATGCATTAACGAAGCCACTCACATTTGAGACTTAAAAAACAGGCTTAAATTACATAAAGGGGTTTCACTTTTTTTTCTTTGTGCTATCTTTGCGCGGTCACGTCCCAGACAACTACTGTAAGGAGTATATTGAATGGCCGTAAAGAAAAAGACCGCCAGGAAAACCGCAAAGAAAAAGACTGCTGCCAAAGCGGTTAAAAAACCCACCACCAAAGCTGAAACCTTTACCTATATCGCTGACAAGACCGGCCTGACCAAGAAAGACGTTGGCGCTGTTTTTGACTCCCTCAACACCCTGATCAAACGCGACCTGAAACGCAGCGGCCCCGGCGTATACACCGTCCCCGGCCTGATGAAGATCAAGGTTGTGCGCAAACCGGCCACCAAGGCACGCAAGGGCACCAACCCCTTCACCGGCGAGCCCATGACCTTCAAGGCCAAACCGGCGCGCAACGTCGTCAAGGTGCTGGCGCTGAAAGCCCTCAAGGATATGGTCTAGTATCGAACGGACAGGACCGGGTTCTGGTAAAAAGGCAGCCACCGGCTGCCTTTTTTTATGGTTTTTCGTCCAGCACCCGGTGCTTGGCGCGAATGAAGTCACGGTGCGGCACGTGCAGCAACTCGGTGATCTTGCGCACCGCCGCTTCTTCATAGCGGTCCAGGCGGCCGTCTGCGTACGCCACCTGCCACAGCATCTCCACCAGCTGCACTTTTTCTTCGGCGGAAAACTGCTGGTTGATCAGGCCTGTAAACTGGTACAGCGAAACGGCTTCGGCCGCTTCGCGGTCTGCCAGTTCCGCCAGTTCCCGGGTCTCGCTGTCCGTCAGGGAGAATGCCTGGCGCAACGCGCGTTCCAGCGTGGCACGCTCGTCCGGGTGTTCATCGTAATCAGCGCGCATGACTTCGAACAGCAGGGCGGCGGCGGCCAGCTGCAACCCGTGCACGCCCGGACCGGCCCCGCTGTCCGGCTCGATGTTCAGTCGAAAGAAATCCTGGATGGCCGCTAGCACATCAAACCTGCTGTTACTGCCTGGCCGCGGTGACCACGCGCCTGCCGGTACGCCAGGCATGCCGTGCAATCAAGAAAAACAACAGCAGAAACAACGGATCGAAGCGCCCTGTGGCCGACGCTGCCGTCAGGGTACAGCCACCGCCACTGGTATTTGCCTTGCCACCCAGCACCGAAGACGGGTCGGCGGCGCCCGCCAATGCCGCGTCGGCGTCCAGGATCCCGCGCCCGCACAGGCTGGTCGTGCAACTCGCGCTCGGGAACGCGCGCGCGGTCCGTCGCAGGATCTCCTGGACCTGGGCGGAGGTAAGCGCGCTGTTTACGGCCAGCATCAGAGAAGCAACAGCGGATACCTGGGCCGTGGAGAAACTGCTGCCGGCGATCCTGCCGGTGATGTCCTGTGGACCGGCCGTGGTAGTCCCGTTATTGGAAAGCACCAGTATGCCGTCATTCGGATCATTTTCCGTCAGGCCGCCGGGTGCGCTCAGGTCGACTTCTTCGCCCGTGTTGGTATAGGGGGCCCGCGAGCCGTCGCGCAATGTGGCCGCGATGGTCAACACGTTCTGGCAATTGGCCGGGCTCTGGGTGGCGACATCCACATTCTCGTTGCCGGCGGATACGACCACCACGGCACCCGCGTTCACGGCGTCATTGATCGCCGCCTGCTCCTCGGGGGTACAGGTCCCGTCCCCGCTCAGGCTCAGGTTGAGTACCCGGGCCGGGTTGGGATTATTGATGCCGTTGACCGTGAAACCCGCGGCCCAGCGGATCGCGTCGGCCACATCCGAAACGGCTCCGCCACATTTGCCCAGCACGCGAACCGGTAACAGGCGTGCGGCAAAATCGATGCCGGCAATGTCCACGAGATTGTCGGATTCAGCCACCATGACGCTGGCCACGGACAGGCCGTGCCAGGAACTGCTTTCCCCCATTGAGCCCGGCTCGCATTCATCATCGACCGTGGTGTCGCCCGGATCGGTCGGGTTGCTGTCGCGGCCCAGCGGATCGCCCAGGATGGTATCGTTGTCCAGCTCGGTACCGAGATTACTCAGGCCACCGCTGAAAAAGTCATAACCCGGCAGGATACGTGCCTGGTTGATATCACGGTGCGGCAGGAACCCGGTATCCAGCTGGGCAATCACCAGGGCAGCGGAACCCGTGCTCCGGTCCCAGGCAGTTTGCATGCGAATGCCGCCGGCGTCTTCAAACAAATGCCATTGTCCGGAATCGATGGCGCCGGGAAGGTAGTCGGGATCATTGGGGACCAGCGTCGGGTAGACACGTTTGTCCGGCTGCGCGGACGCCACCGCACCGGAGGCCACCAGCCGGTCTGCGATGGCCTGTGCTTCCTGCAGACTGACGGCAGCGGGCAGTCGCAACACCATGCCGTTACCATCAAACGGCCGGACAAACGTCAGCGCTGTGCCGTCCGGCAGCTGAACGCCCGGAACAGTCCGGTTGACCTGCGCGGCCTGGACACGACGGAACCCGTCGTCTTTCAGGCGCACAATCAGCTGGTTGGTATCATGTCTAATCCCCGCATCTGTTGCCTGTACGGGGAACACGGCAACCACCGCGCACAGTGACAGCCCCCAAAACACCATTTTTTTTATCATCTATATATACCTGAAAGCGTCCTATTGGGCGCGCACCATGAACTGCTGTCCCTGGAATGACAATATCACACCCTCTGGTGTTATTTCGTCCACTAGCGGGCCTTCCTGTAATCGGTCGCCCACATGATATTTCTGCAGGTTAATCAATACGAACCTGTCCTGTGGCTGATCACTGTACACGTGCACATCCATGCGCATCCCCCCCCTGAGCTGCCGGAACAGGTGATCGGGGATCTGCGGCCATACCGGCAGACTGGCGGCCGGTGGCGCTGCCTGCGGTTCCATGGCAGGCGGCTCGGGCAACGGTGCAGGCTCCGGTAGCACCACCGCCGGCAGAGCGGGTCGTGCTACCGGCGGAGCGGGCTGCGCTACCGGTGGCATCCGCGCCGGTGTTGCAGTTCCGACCGGCTGCGGCAACACGGAGCGGGGCCGCACCGGGGCCTCAACCACAGGGGGAGCAGGCGGCGGCACAACCGGCACCTGCCCAGGCAACGGGACAGCGGAATCGCGCTGCACCGGCCGGTCGCCACCACCGGCATCAGCCGGCCCCTGATCGGCTTGCGGCCACAACAGCCAGACCAGCAGTACCAGGTTCAGCGCCAGGAATCCGGCGACGATCGCCAGCCAGGTGCCGTTCACGCTGCGTGGTGGTTTTTCATGCTCACTGCCGATACCGGGCACCTGGCCGATATCCCTTTGCAGTTCCGCCTTTTTCAATGCTTCGAGAATGTAGGACACAGGATCGGCTCGCTAACTGTCGGCAACCGCGGCACCCAGGCGCGGCACCGACGCGTCCTGGTCCAGGTTGTTGAGATTGATCAATGTTCGGGCACCAGCCACGCCATCGGCATTCAGTTCCCGGTCACGCTGGAAAGATTCAACCAGCTGCCTGAGACCGGCATCGTAATAGCGCGGGTCGGGTGCGATGGACGTGAGGCCGGTTGCCCGGGCAAGGCGGTCCCGCAACCATTTCACAGCCTCGTTGCGGTCACCGGGACGCAGGGCGGCATAGCCACCCGGCGGTGTTTTCCATAACAGGCGGTACTCGCCGAACCAGCGATTTTCCAGTTCGTCGATCGGCACCTGTAGCCGGCGGTCACCCACCTGGATGCGAACCTCTGAACCGATCACCTCCCGTACCAGTACCGGCACTCGGCGGCCCTCGGGCGCAACCAGCAACAGCAGGGCCGGTCGGTCGAAATTCGTCAACACCGTCCAGCTTCCACCGCCCTGCAGGCAACGCAAGCCCGCAGCGGGCGCCTGTGCACAGGCCTGCTCATCATTGACCACGGACGCGCGCACCCCCCACAGGCTGTACAGGGCCTTCCATGCCTTCGCAGCCGCGTCAGGCCCGGCCTGTGCCAGGGCCTGCTGCAGGCTGTTCACCACGGGGCCATCTCCGCTCGACGGCTCTACCGCCGCCACTGACATGGATGTTGCTTCCGGCTCCGGCAACGGTTCTTCGGGAACGGTGGCTGCCGGTTGCGGTGAAGGTTCAGCCGGCTCAGCCGGTACCGGCGAGGACTGTGTAGCGCGCGGCGTTTCCTCGACAGTATGCATGGCCAGCCGCGCAGGCTCCGGCAGCGGCACCGTCACGGCCAGGAAATAACCCAGCAGCGCTGCCAGCACCACGGCGGCACTGAACGCCAGCCAGCGCCACTTCCCCTGCACGGGCACATCCAGCCCCTCTTCAGGGAGTACCTCGCGCGCCGCGCGCTGGACAATCGGCGCATCCACCATGCGTTTGCCTTCCACGAAAGCGCCCAGCATGGCCCGGTCACTCAGGACGTTGATCAGGCGCGGCACGCCGGCCGACAACTTGTGTATCAATTCCACCGCCGTATCGTTAAACAGCGTTGCGCTGGCACCACACACCTGCAGGCGATGCCTTATATAGGCAGCGGTCTCTTCCCGGCTGATGGGATCCAGGTGGTAACGTGCGGTGATGCGCTGCGATAACTGGCGCAGGTCCTCCCGTGCCAGCAGTTCCCTGAGTTCCGGCTGCCCCACCAGGATGATCTGCAACAGTTTTTCCCGGGTGGTTTCCAGGTTGGTCAGCAGGCGCACCTGTTCCAGCGCCTCGGCGCTGAGATTCTGGGCCTCGTCGATCATCAGCACCGTACGCCGGCCACGCGCGTGTGAATCGAGCAGATAGGCATTCAGTACATCAATCAGTGCCTTGATGCTGGTGGTATCGCGCGCGTACTGGATATTCAGCTCATCGCACAGACTGCCCAGCAGCTCGAGCGCGGTTACACGCGGATTGAGCACCAGGGCAATATCGACATGCTCGGGCAACTGCTCGAGCAGACAGCGACAGACCGTGGTTTTCCCGGTACCGACTTCGCCCGTCAACTGGACGAAACCGCCACCCTCACCGACACCATAGAGGAGATGCGCCAGCGCCTCGCGGTGCTGCCGGCTCATGTACAGAAAGCGTGGATCCGGTGCAATCGAAAAGGGGCGTTCTGTCAGTCCGAAATGTTTTTCATACATGGTGTTATAGACCGCCCTGCCGGCGAGATCCCCTTATTATGCCCATTCTCCCGCCCGGCGTCCTTACAGTGGCGGTCCATTCCACCGACGCCGCCACCCGGAGCGACGGTAATCACACCCACCGGCAGCCTGTCGGTGCAGGCGGACAGGCGTCGATCTTCTTTACCTTTTCATCATGCCGCACATCATACAGGTAATTCCTGTATTTTCTGGAAGTTGCCTGACATCCGCGGCGTATACGCGGCGTCGGACTGTTGGAATTCCTTACACTTTTGCCTTCTATCCCTTTCGGGAATATTCCAGCGGGAAAAAGCATCTTTTATAATTCAGAGGATTAGCTTCAGTGGCATATCACTTGCTCTGAATTTATCGAAAAACGCGGAAAAAACAGGTCCGGGGATGAATGCCAAAATAGAAAAAACCATTAATGGTCGTGCTATCAGCGCTTATCCTGTATTCAAAGGGGGTGTACTGCCCGCTTACTGGAGTTGCGCAATCAACAATCGCGTGATTAACAAGATATTTGAATCGGCCGGTGAAGTTTTCCGCTTTGCCGAAAATATCAAACAGCACTAGTGCGCTGTAGCGCCCTGGCCTTCAGCAAAGTGGTCGATAACGGCCTGCTTCAGCTCGTTCAGCCGACCGTGAAAAAAATGGCCGGCGCCGGCGAGTAACACCAGCCGTGGCTGCGTATCCAGGGTGGCCAGCCATGCACGCACCTGTGCAGCGGGCACGATGTCATCGGCATCCCCCTGGATCAGCAACCAGGAAACGCCGGCCAGGCGCAGGGAACGGTCCGGGAAGTAGTTGACTGCCGGCGCGACGGTCACCAGCTGTTGCGGGGCCAACTGCTCCGCTGCCTGCAACGCAATCCACCCGCCAAAGGAAAAACCGCCCAGCCAGAGCGGCAGACCCGGCCACTGCGACTGCGCCCAGGCCACGACCGCGAGCAGGTCCTGCAGTTCGCCCCTCCCCTCATCGTAACTGCCGGCACTCTCACCCACCCCGCGAAAATTAAACCGCACACTGGCTGCGCCCAGCCCGGTAGAGGTCTTCGCGAGCTGGTGGACGATCTTGTTGTTGAAGTTGCCGCCGTGCAAGGGATGGGGATGACAGATCACGGCCACTGCCGCGGGGGCCCCTTCGGGCAAATCCACGAGCAACTGCAGTGTACCGGCGGGTCCCTCGATGGAAGGCGCTTTCAACGCGCTCCGGGTTCTGGTGTATCACCACCCGGATCCCTGCTACCACGGCGCCGGCGGCGATCGTTACCCGGCGAATGCAGGGTCAGGTCGAGCCGGTACCAGCCGTCCAGGCTGACCGATGTACGCCGGCCGTTGATATTCTCCAGCACGATCCGCCGCGGCTGCCGCCCTTCGTGCAGCACAACGCGCACCTGCTGTAACTGGCCAACCACGCTGGTGTACCAGTACCCGGGTATCGGCTGGTGTATCAGCCGGCCTGTTTTTCTGTGTTCTTTGTCGAGTAGGTTCACAGAACGATTATACCTCCACACAGCCTTTTTTTATCCACATTTCGACTCCCCGCAATTCAGGCAGGTCATGCACCCGTCCATCTGGACCGCCGCCCGGGTATTGCACTTCTTGCACAGCTGCGCGCCCTCCGGGAAATCACCGGACTCGGCAGCCGCCTTGTTCTCGATGGCGCTTTCGTACTGGGCCCGCTTTTCGGCCACCAGTTTTTTCTGGTGCTCATCGAGGCCGTCATCCTTCAGCATGCCGATCATACGCAGGTGACATTCTATCGCATCCCCGATCTCGGCGACCAGTGACGGCATATAACGCCCGCCTTTCTTGAAGTAGCCGCCGCGCGGGTCAAACACCGAGCGCAGCTCTTCCACCAGGAAGGTCACGTCGCCACCCTTGCGGAACACCGCAGAAATGATCCGTGTCAGTGCCACGATCCACTGGAAGTGGTCCATGTTCTTTGAATTGATAAAGATTTCAAACGGGCGCCGCAGTTCGTGTCGGGTGCCCGGGTTGAGCACCACGTCGTTGATGGTGATGTACAGGGCGTGCTCGGACAAGGGGGTTTTGACCTTGTAGGTCGAACCCAGCAGCATCTCCGGTCGCTGCAGTTTTTCGTGCAGCTGGACGATGTTGTCCTCTTCCTTTACCTCGGTCGCCACATCACTGCCGGCGGCTTCCGGCTCATCCTCTTTCAGTACCTCGTAACCCACGATCTTCTGTTCAATTTTCCTGGTCATAACTGGTCTCCTCCGGCCGCTTGCATGCACTGATCAGAACTTGCCGTAATACCCTTCCTTCAGGGCGTCGTACAAGTTGGCGGCGGTGTGTGTTTCTCCGTCGTATTCGATTTCCTCGTTACCCTTGAGCTGCACGACGCTGCCGTCTTCCAGCGTGAACTGGTAAACGGTTTTTTCGAGGTCCTTGTCCTTGACCAGCACACCCTGGAAGGCCTCGGGATTGAAGCGGAAGGTGGTACAGCCCTTGAGACCCTGCTGGTAGGCGTACAGGTAGATATCCTTGAAATCCTCAAAGGGGTACTCGGTCGGGACGTTGGCCGTTTTTGAAATCGAGGAATCCACCCACTTCTGCGCGGCCGCCTGGATGTCCACGTGTTCCCTGGGCGTAATGTCATCCGCGGACACAAAATATTCCGGCAGGGCATTATCCCCCTCCGTTGCGTGCGGCATGGCTTCCGGGTTGACCATGGTGCGGTACGCCAGCATCTCGAAGGAATACACATCCACCTTTTCCTTGGTCTTGCGTCCTTCGCGAATCACGTTGCGGGAATAATGGTGCGCAAAACTGGGCTCTATCCCGTTACTGGCATTGTTGGCCAGTGACAGTGAAATGGTACCGGTCGGGGCAATCGAGGAATGGTGGGTGAATCGTGCACCGGTCTCTTCCAGCTGCGCGGCCAGTTCAGGCGCGATTTCCGCCAGCTGCTGCATATAGCGGCTGTAACGCGTGTGCAGCACCTTGCCGGTGACGCGGTCACCCGGCCGGTACCCATCGCGTTTCATTTCCGGTCGCTTGCGCAGCATCTCGGCAGTGACTTCGAATTCCTCTTCCAGGATCGGAGCCGGGCCCTTTTCCCGGGCCAGGTCCAGCGCCACCTGCCAGCCGGTCAGCGCCAGTTCGCGGCTGACCTTTTCGGTAAAGCGCACCGAGTCTTCCGAACCGTAACGCATACGCAGCATGGTGACGGTCGAACCCAGCCCCAGGAACCCCATGCCGTGCCGGCGCTTGCTCATGATCTCCCTGCGCTGTTGTTCCAGCGGCAGGCCGTTGATCTCCACCACGTTATCGAGCATGCGGGTAAAAATCGCCACCACCTTGCGGAATTCGTCCCAGTCAAAGCTCGCCTCGTCCGTAAAGGGATGACGCACGAACTTGGTCAGGTTGACCGAGCCCAGCAGGCAGGAGCCGTAGGGGGGTAACGGCTGTTCGCCGCATTGCCCCGTTACCAGCCCATTGAATACCACTGTATTGTGGTCCTCCTGGGTAGTATCAAAAACCGCTTCCCGGCCCACATAGGTGATAGATTTAATCTTGCTGACAAAAGTCTGGGTCTTTTTAAGCGCCTTTCCTTCCACCCAGGCGTTATAGCGATCATTCTTGTTGTCGAGCAGAAAACCGATTTCCTGCATAAACCGCTCTCGCGACTCCCCATCGATGATCAACTCGTAGTCAGCCCGACAATCATAATATTTCCGCCCGCCATGGCCATCCGGCAACAGCCGCTGACCAGCATCACGCCGTTTGCGGATGCGACAAAACACGCCATAGTTAGCCAACAACATCTGCACATCTTTAAGCAGACCTGGAGTGCTGGAAGCCAGACGCACGGAACAACTTTCGCTTCCACTCGAAATATTTACAGTGCCATCGCACTGAAACAGCGCACGCAAATAACCCGTAACACAGGCTTCGCTACCGCGCCAGATAACTTCAGGCACTTGCAATTTGGAATCGCTCGTAAAACCATAGTGCTTCAGCACCCGGGCCAGGATCACGGAACGGATAAAGATATGATTGCGCTCCGGCACAGCGACTGGCGACACCTGGTAGGTGCGCGTTGTATTGGCCATGTCAGCGATTAACGCATTAACATACGCTGCAACCACTGGCGCCA